>CALFSY010000234.1 GCA_937916365.1 uncultured Jannaschia sp.
TATTGTCGGCGATGCAATCGAAGTTATCCGCATTCTTCACACACGCATGGATGCAACCCGCCATTTGCCTGTGTGATAACTATAAACCAAAATACTTGAGTATTTGAGTAAATACTCACTTACTCAAATACTCAAGCCATAGCTGGCGGGTGATGTCAGATACGGTGCGGCCTTCTTCACCAGCTTTGGCTTTAATCTGCCGATAAAGACTTTCTTCGATATTCGCATTCAGACGGCGGGGCTTGTCGGTCGTGGCTGTCACATCCTGCATGATCCGGCTGCGTAACATTTCACCTTGGCTCGGTCTTTTGGTTGTCAATGCCATTAGGCCACCGCCTGTTGATCGGGGGATAAAAGCCTTTGAACGTCACCAGCCATCAAAGTGATTTCAGCTTTGGCTTTGTCATTATCTGTTTCATAAACCGATAAACCTTCGGCGGCGGTTTGCGGATAAACCTGTCGTTGTCCTATAGCCGCGCTAATCACTGGCAAAGCATAGTCATCGAGTGCCACTCTAATGTCCTGACCAAGTTTTGTCCCTTCGACAACACGCGACAGAATAAAACAAGCATACGGTTTGCCGTCCGTGACCTCTTGACGAGCTTTGATAAAAGCCACCAAATCAGACGCCGCCCAAATATCATACGGGGATGGTTGCACAGGAATCAGCACCAAATCACTGACTTTGATACAAGCGGCAAGCATATCCTCTAATTTTGCCGCCCCATCAATCACAATAAAATCGTAATTATTCGCCATAGAGGATAACGTTTTTACATTATTGGGACGATCCAGGGCAATCAATTCAAGGGGATTATCGTCACGGGTAGCGTGCCAATCCCGCGCACTGCCTTGTGGATCACTATCGACCAACAGGACATGAAAACCTTGATCGTGCAAAGCCCTAGCAAGATTCGTGCTGATTGTGGTTTTACCACAACCACCTTTCGGATTAAGAATTGATATGATGCTCATCGCCGCTCTTTGTTCGCTTGTTTTGAGTAAATACGTTTTTGTGTATAAGTGTATTTACTCAAAAGTGTAAAATGTGACGCGGAGGCTGTCAAGGATTTTATATATGGCATAACCTATCTTGCCACAGAGAGTGCCTCAAATATGATTAAGCGGTTTCCCCATGAATATCAGCAATAGATCGCTGTAAGAATCTTAGCCAGCCACTTCTTCAAAAGCTATTTCAAATACAACATCTTTGTATAGTTGGCTAAAAATAATCTTTCCAACCTCATTCAAAAATTCTTCTTCATGACGGTAATCTGTTATATCTAGTTCAAATCTTTGATCAGGTTGAATTTTACCATCTCTAAAATGATAGAATCCAGAGATACCAATTAGCTTATGCCCTGCCTCAATACAATCGGCTATATATTTCATTGAAATTACAGGATTTAAGATAGGGGATATATAGCCCATATCCTTTGCACGGGCGGAAAACTTCATATATCGTTCTGAAATAATTTTAAGTTCCATATTGGTCATCGCGGATTATAAGGATTATCAATACTTGGATCGGGTATCCAATCAGGGTCATTGCGATTGCTCATCTGAACTAACCTACCTGTCACGTTATCACGAACAACATAATTTCCAGTATTGTCAAAATATGCTGTCGCCGGATTACCAGTAGCCCTATTGGTTGCAGAACTAGTATGAACCGGATTATTTACAATATCATCGATTGATGATTGATTCCATCCTCTTGAGGTAAGCTGGTTAAATTTTCGTCCGGAAGTTGGCACATGCGTTGTAAGTGTTGTATTTAGCGTATTAATAGATCTCACAGATATATCATCCGCGTGAGGTGAATGTTGTTGATTTTGGCTTTGCGTATTTGCGGATGTTCGGCCTCTTTGTGCGGCTATGCGTCCTGCGCCACGGGATAAAAACCCGATAACTGCCCCGATACCTAAAGCTGAGGCCGCCGCCGCAAGTTTACGCGCCGCGCTGTCAATATCGGCCTGGGTGGTGGCGTTGCGCGTCTCGTCGATAAAATCGAGTATATCTCCGATGGCACGAAAAATAGACCATCCAACGACCGCAAAACCAACGGCAAGTAAGATGCCCTGCACAATCGGGCCGCCCACAATCACGGCAACAACACTCCCAACGGTCACACCAATGGTCATCGGTGTGATTAAACCCGCAACTTCACTGCGTGCCGCCTCCGGCAAATATTGAGGCATTCGTTGGAAAACAAGCGCCACTTTTTCCGTGAAACCCATAGAAGAAATAGGTTGGTTCAGATCGCCAATCTCTACCCTCTCTTGATAGGGGGCTGCTCTCGTAGCGCGTTCATCTGCGATTTCAAGGACAGCAAAACGGCGAGCGATGTCTGGGATAATAATATCAAGGCGCGGGGAAGTGAAACAAAAGCTAGCCTGCCGCTCCCAAAAGGATTGCAATCGCCAGGCATTTTCAATGTTGCTTAGAACGAAAGAACGGATTTTCCATTCAGCCTCTACAGCGGCGGATATAAAATTATTGCGAAACTCTGACCTTATGAACGATATACCAAATTCGGCGTGAGGCGCGATTAGTAAGACTCTGCCATGTAATCGCAATTCTAATCGATTTGACGTCATATAATAAACTCATGAACTATGAATTTCTTCTGTCAAAGGCTTGTTGAGCCAGTCCCCCCTTGTCAAGAGGCTTTCGTCTACTGCGTTTTTTGGTGAATGATTAGGATCAATCACGCGCAACCCGAAAACGCCCTGCCGTTGTGGACAGGGCGTTATCTTCGTTCACGGCCATCGGCGTC
>CALFSY010000235.1 GCA_937916365.1 uncultured Jannaschia sp.
AGCCCCCGGTAAATGGGAAATTTTCACCCATGGCGGGCGCAAATCCACGGGTATTGATGCCATTGATTTTGCCAAAACCGCCGCCCAAAACGGGGCCGGTGAAATTTTGTTAACGTCCATGGATAGGGACGGCACACAAAATGGCTATGACCTGGCCCTGACCTATGCGGTGGCGACGGCGGTGCCGATCCCCGTTATTGCATCGGGCGGGGTGGGCACATTGGATCATTTGGTTGATGGTATCATGCAGGGCCGTGCGAACGCAGTGCTGGCGGCCTCAATCTTTCATTTTGGCACATATTCGATTGCCCAAGCCAAAACCCACATGATCGCCGCAGGCATCCCCATGAGACCGATATGACTGTGCTAGAGCGTCTTGCCGCCACCATAGAGGCCCGCCGCAATGCCGATCCAGATCAATCCTGGACCGCGCGATTGTTATCTCAAGGGCCAGAAAAAGCGGCGGAAAAGTTCGGGGAAGAGGCCGTTGAAGCCATCGTTGCCGCCGCAAAGGGCGACAAAGACGCGCTAACCGCAGAGGCCGCCGATGTGTTATACCACCTTTTGGTGATGTTGGCCGCCGGGGGGGTGGCATTAACCGATGTTATGGCCGTTCTGGAACAGCGCACGGGCCAATCAGGCATTACAGAAAAGGCGCACCGAAACAGCACGCCTTAACAAATATCCGTCTTCATTTTACCCCAAAATCGCGGGCCAATTTTCATGCCCTGCATCAATCACACCGGGCAATTCCGCCAACCATAACGCGCGCGCGCGGAGACTGGCATTTAAGTAGAGGCGATCTTCGTAAACCGTCCACGCCTCTGGGATAGTGGGGGCCAGATACCCGCGTGACGCGGCAAAGGCACAATACCCACCGAACAGGGGCGCGTAACGATCAGGATCGGCGGCAAAGGCATCACGGTTGGCGGCTGTGGCAAATTGCCAGGTCGCACCATTCCAGGTGTGCGTGTAATCGGGCAATCCCGCAACCGGCCCGTTTTGGGTAAAATACGCCACTGGATCAGTGCCATGAATGGCAACGGGTGGCGTGGATTGAAACACCATTGGTTCAGCAGCAAAGGCAGATTGCGGGCGCAAAGCAACCAACAAAGGTGCGGCGGCAAGGGCGCCCAGGGCGGCACGACGGGTGATAAACATCTCTCAGATCCTTTCGATCATGGATGGATAGGATAGGTAAAACGATACATGGCAAGGTGGGGCGTATGTGCCAAGTGATGCCACGTTTTCGTGATCAGGTGTGAAATATCGTGGTCAAGTTATGATGTAAGATGTGTAAAGCATCTTGAAATCATGGCGGTTTGGCGGTTTCAACGGCGCAATCCCTGCACAACGGGCGACTTGTGTTTATCTTTCTAGGCGGCACGATGCACATTTTGATGACAGTTAATGCCGCGTGGAATATCTGGAATTTTCGCCGATCATTGATTGAGGCATTACTGGCCGATGGGCACAGTGTTACTGTTTTGGCACCGCTGGATGATTGTGTGCCTCATATCAAACGCCTGGGGTGTCGGGTAATACCGTTTAATATGGATGCAAAGGGGTTGAACCCCATTGCGAATGTGCACCTTTTGCGCCGCTTCAAACGGGCATTTCGCGCAGAACGCCCCGATGTTGTGCTAAGCTATACCATCAAAAATAATATTTTTGGCGCTATGGCGGCGCGATCGGTCGGGGTTGCGTTTCTACCGAATGTAACGGGGCTTGGCACTGCGTTTTTATCGGGCGGTTTGTTAGAAATCGTGGCGGAACGTTTGTATCGATACGCCTTTGCGGGGCTACCGATTTTTTTTTTCAAAACCGCGATGATCGCGATCTGTTTCTAACACGCCGCCTGGTGCGCCACGATCAGGCGCGGTTGCTACCTGGATCAGGGATAGATTTGGCCCGATTTCACCCCGCGGACATGCCGCCGGATGATACGCCAATTTTCCTAATGATTGCGCGATTGTTGCGCGACAAAGGCGTCATGGAATTTGTAAACGCGGCGCGACAGGTCAAAATGCACCATCCCCACGTGCGGTTTCAGCTTTTGGGCGCCACAGGGGCCAACAACCGCACTGCGATTGATGCGGCCACAGTGCAAGGTTGGGTGCGCGAAGGCGTGGTGGAATACCTGGGCACCACACCCGATGTGCGCCCGCACATCGCAGCGGCACATTGCGTGGTTTTACCATCCTATCGCGAAGGCGCGCCGCGCACCTTGATCGAGGCCGCCGCCATGGCCCGCCCCGTGATTGCCACCGATGTGCCAGGATGCCGTGCGGTGGTTGATCGGGATCAATCGGGTTTTTTCTGCGATGCGCAAAGCGTTGACAGTTTGGTTAACGCGGTTCATCGATTTTTGGCGCTATCCCACACGGCCCGCGCCGCGATGGGGCGTGCAGGCCGCCAAAAAATGGAACGGGAATTTGATGACACCCTCATCATCGCCGCCTATCGCAATGCGATAGAAAACATATCGCACGGTGGTGAATAACACGTCTCCCTTCCCGTCCTGTGCTAAGCGACCCATACAGGGCCCATACAGCGCGCTTAGGAGTTATCGATTCGCGGAATGCAAACGACCCGAGGGTTACGGCACGAGTTTGCCCCACGAATCGCCACGTAACATCGGCATGGGTGGCACCCCACACCCCCCGTTTTCCGCACGAAACCGCCATTTTCTGCCCTATCGTAGATCGCGCCTATCCTTTTGGATAATCGCGTTCCGCTTCCGCGCCGAAACATAACCTTTCCAGCACCGCACAGCGCGAT
>CALFSY010000236.1 GCA_937916365.1 uncultured Jannaschia sp.
AACAGTGGTAAGGTCGAGGCGTTGGAATACCTCGCCACGCATTTGCCACGGGAAGTTGATGAATTGGTAGGTGATTCTGTGGTGTTGAGCGGCATCGACCTATCGTGTGAAACCATGGGTGGGATGGAGGGGGAGGATGACACCGCAACCTGCACCCGCCCCACGTATTTACGCGGGCTTGACCTTTCACGCGAAACCCATGGTGCACGTGTGCGCCTTAATGGTGCCAACCTAAGCGGGGCAGACCTTTTGAGCGCCAACCTGAGAGGGGCACGACTGGGGCGCGCCAACCTGAGCGGGGTAATCCTATTTGACGCCGACCTGAGCGGAGCAGACCTGAGGAACGCCGACCTAAGCGGGGCATTCCTGAGGGACGCCGACCTGAGCGGAGCCAATGTATCTTCGGCGGATTTTACCGATGCCAGAGGCCTTGAAACGGCCAATTTTACAGGCGCGTGGGCCTGGGCGGATGCACCATCACCCATAAACCTGCCCGTGGCCATTGATCTATGCGTGTTTGATGCGGATGAGGGCCATCTACTTTGGGAACGCCCAGAAACCTGCAGCCCAACACAATAGGAGGCGCGCGCGGGCACCTCAAGCCCTTAAACGCCGCCGCGGCAGTGACGGGCAAGATGACCCATGTGCGGGGTATGATATAACAGGCGGGCCCCGCGCGGTGATAGATGGACCGCGTGCGCAGTGTGTTAAACGGTTGTGCCCATGGATTTTGACAAACGACGCGCAATCGGCACCATGGCAAACGATAGCACGCCGCACCATACCGCCATGGCCGCCCCTTGGCTGGGGAAGGGCACGCCCCAATCAATTACCAATCCGGTGATGCCCGGGCCGATCGCGGTGGAAAACACCATCAACGCCATCGCAACGGCCCGAATGGCGCCTAGGTGATTGGTGCCATAGATGTATGGCAACAACGTGCCGAAAAGCGCGCTAACCATACCTTGGGTTAATCCGGTCATCCCCAACACCATGAACCATCCGCCAACGTTTGTAATGGTGTCCAACGCCGCCATCCCGATGCCCATCGGCACCACCGCAATGGGCAACAGGATCGCCGGATTAAACCGATCACACACCCATCCGGCGGCAAATGACATGGCCACAGTCGCCCCCGCATAAAATGGATAGCCGGGCACCATCGCGGCCAATGTCCACCCTTTAACCTCGGCCACGTGTGTTTGATGGAAAAACAATACGGTCCCAATGAAACCAGGGGTCAATAAAAAAGGAACCAATGCCCAAAACAACCAATGGCGCACCGCCTGTGCGCGTGTCCAATGGCGGTTATAAAGGCCCGCTGCACCGGATGCGGTGCGGGCGTGGCCCGTGGGCGCGCGATCGTGGGCCAGCAATAAAAACAGAACCGGCGCTAAAATGAGCGCGATCAGCATTGCCACACCGCCCCACGATACCCGCCACCCAAACGCCGCTAGCATCGCAACGGCGGGGATTGGCAGCAAAACCTCGCCCAATGGATAACCCAGGTTTGTTAGGGCCAGCGCCCGCCCGCGGGTTGCCACAAACCAACGGGCCATGGCCGTGACGGCGATATGGGTCAACATGCCCTGCCCACAAAACCGCAGCAAAAACACCGCAATCCCCAACATCCACACCGTGCCGCCAAGGGCCATCAACGCCGCCGCGGCCGCATATGCACCCGCAATCAACGGCGCCAGCCGGTAGGGCGGTACTGTATCCGCCCACGATCCGCGCCCCAACAACAGCGCGGCAGACCCAAGTGTTGCAACGGTATAGAGGATCCCCCAATCCCCATCGCTAAGCCCATAGTCGGCGCGCAACGCACCCGCAAAAAGCGAAATGAAGTAGGTTTGACCAAAGGATGACCCAAACGTCAAAATCAAACCTGCCGCCAACCAACGTTTATTTTGTATTAGAAACGAAATCATCCCGAATGTTATACTTTACCCGTTCACTGGCCGGGTATGATACCCCAATCCAGATTGTTAATACGGGTTTATCACGCTTGCCATGCTTGCCAATGACGTTAGGGTGGGCATCAGAATGGAGGATGGAGCATGGACAAATTCACAACATTGACCGGCATTGCGGCGCCCTTGCCGCTGATCAATGTAGATACGGATATGATTATCCCAAAACAGTTTTTGAAAACGATTAAACGTTCCGGCCTAGGTGTGCATTTGTTTGACGAAATGCGTTATGACACCGACGGCAATGAAATTTCTGACTTTGTGTTGAACAAACCGGCATACCGCACGGCACAAATTTTAGTTTCTGGTGATAATTTCGGGTGTGGGTCTTCGCGCGAACATGCGCCTTGGGCGTTATTGGATTTTGGGATCCGATGTGTGATTGCCCCATCGTTTGCCGATATTTTCCATAACAACTGTTTCAAAAACGGGATTTTACCGATCGCTTTGCCCCAGGAAGATATTGATAAATTAATGGACGATGCCGAACGTGGTGCAAATGCTGCCATTACAGTTGATCTGCATACACAAACCATTATGGGCCCCGATGGTGGAAAGATTTCGTTTGAAATTGATGCGTTTCGCAAACATTGCTTGTTGAACGGATTAGATGACATCGGATTGACCCTGGAAAAAGTCGCGGCCATCGACGCATTTGAAACCCAATCAGCGCAGGCGCGCCCTTGGGTGTGATCCCGTATCATTCGGCTTATTTTGGAAAATCTATCTGTGGTATGTTGCGCAAAGCTGTGCACACCATACAGACGCGATGAGGGGCGCATGATGCACAGGTGCGACACCCCCATGGCAATAGAACGCAAATCGGCGCGTTTCATTCTCTAAAAACTTGCAGTAGCGGCATATTTTTGACAGGCTATAAAATGCAGTAAGGGGTTATACAGATCACGTAATGTGGCACACAGCCCTAAAATAAAACAAAACCGCGCCCCTAGAATATACCTAAACAAAAGCGCGGAATGTTGAGGCATAGGTTATGATTTCGCAGCTTTTGGGTGCGATGGCACGTGCGGCTACAGTTTTTTTTATTGTAGCGATACCATCAACGTTGATTGCCGGTGCGTCGGAAAATAATGCGCAGGCCGCAATTTTACTGGCGTTTGCGATTGCCGTTGTTGTGGGGTTTGAATACGGGGCACGGTATCCGGCAATTATCGGATTTCGCGATGCGCCGCCCTTTAATCGTCTGCGCGCAATCGCGGCGTTGGCCACGTTGTTTTGCTTAAGCGTGGTGGCCAAGGCCGATTTTGACACAACGTTTACGTGGGTTTTGAACGCGCTAGGCGTGTTGATTGGCCGCGCGCTTGATTTTCCGTTAAGCCCTGTTTGGGTGTTCTTTAACACAATCCCATCTGATACCCCCGAAATTATCGTTGTTCAGGCGCGCATCATGGCAGGGTTGGCCATTTTCATTGCATTCGCAACGCTTTGCGTATTTGCCATTCTAATTCGGTTGCACCAGTGGCCCAATCATGGACGCGCTTTCAATGTTTGGATCAATCTGCCCACATTCGATCCCACAACCGGTGCAGACGTGGTAAAACGTTTGATCCATGCTGCACGGGTTAATGTGATATTGGGCCTTGTGCTTTTGTTTCTATTGCCCGTGGGGCATACGATCGTGGCCACCCATTTGGGGTGGGCCGTTTTTGCATCGCTTGAAACGATGGTGTGGGGCATTTGGGTATGGATGTTTTTACCGCTTAGCTTTCTTATGCGGGGGCTGGCCATGGCACGGATTGCGGATTTGATCCGCGCGCGCCGCACCCGTTTAGCAATACAGGCGCATCCCGCCACCCAATCATCGGTGGTGCAACCGCATTAAACGTTTCAGTATGGGTTACACCCGCCCGCCCAGGTCAAGGATTTTTAGAAACCGCTCGGCGCTTTGCAATGTCTCATTCCGTTTTTCATCGGTCATGCGCATCCATGTGCGATAAACCTGTGCCATACGGGGGTTTTTGCCCAATCGTGCGTGTTGGTGATGCACAAACGCCCAATAAAGATAATTAAACGGACATGCCGTTTCCCCGGTTTTTTCGCCAATTTTATACGCGCAGGATTTACAGTAATTCGACATCTTATTTATATAATTTCCACCTGAAACATAGGGCTTTGATCCCACAATTCCGCCGTCTGCAAACTGGCTCATCCCGATGACATTTGGCGCTTCGACCCATTCATATGCGTCGGCATAAACGGCCAAATACCATTCATGAACGGTGTGTGGGTTTATGCCCGCCAACAGGGCAAAATTGCCCGTTATCATCAATCTTTGTATATGGTGGGCATACGCATCATCCCGCGTTTGTTCGATAGCTGCGGCCACGCATTTCATGCTGGTTTGGGCATCCCAATAGAAATGCGGCAATTCGCGGTGATGTTGAAAAAAGTTTCGGTTTGTGTAATTCGGCCCCACATGGAAATAGATGCCGCGCATATATTCCCGCCATCCGATGATTTGACGAATAAACCCTTCAACCGCATTGATCGGGGCCTTGCCCGCCGCATATGCGGCCTCGGCGGCGGCGCAAATTTCTTGCCATGTCAAAAGCCCTGTATTGAGATATAGGGACAAAACGGAATGATATAAAAACCGATGATCCGTTAACATAGCGTCCTGAAAATCGCCGAATTGTGGCAAGGCCGTTGTGATAAAATGGTGCAGGGCCTGGCGTGCTTGGGCCCGATCCGTGGCAAACCAAAAAGGGTGCAGTGTGCCAAAATTATTCGGGAAATGGGTTTCAACCAGGGTCAAAACCGCCGCCACATCGGCATCGGGGGAAAATTGCAGTGGGCCTGCCGTGATAATATCGTGGGGCGCGGGCTTGCGGTTGCTGTGGTCATAATTCCATTTGCCTCCCACGGGTTTGGGGCCCTCCATCAACAGGCCCGTTTTCCGGCGCATATCGCGGTAAAAGTATTCCATCCGCAGATCTTTGCGCCCCTGGGCCCATTCGGTAAATTCGGCGCGCGCGCATAAGAAACGATCGTCGGGGAATTGGCGCACAGGGATCGGGCAATCGGCAAGCGCGCGGATCAACCGCCATTCCCCGGGTTCGGTGGCCCATACCTTGGTCGTCCCAATATCTGCGGCGCGGCGCAAAATTTCCCCCGTGATTGACCCTGCGTTGTCGGGATCATCCAACCGCGTATATAAAACGCGCCATCCTGCGGCTTGCAGATGTGCTGCGAATTTGCGCATGGCCGCCAGGACAAAGGCAATTTTTTTCCGGTGATGTGGAACGTATGACGTTTCTTCCATCACCTCGGCCATCATAACGGTATCGCGGGTTTTATCGGCGGCGCGCAGCGCGGCCATATCGGTGGACAGTTGATCGCCCAGAACCAAAATAAGACGGGTCACCAGATCACCCGTGTGCCGCGCCAATCAAAAAATGCGCCGGTGTCATCAGGGCCAAGACCATCCATCACGTTCAAAAGGTTTTGCGCCGCATCATGGGGGGAAAGTTTTTGTCGGGGATGATTGGTGGTAAATGGTGTGTCAACCGTGCCGGGGTGCAACGCCGCCACCACCGCCTGCGGGTGGGTGCGCGCAATTTCTATGGCCGCCGTGTGCACGATTTGATTGGCCGCTGCTTTTGACGCGCGGTATGAATACCACCCGCCCAAACGATTATCGCCGATAGACCCCACGCGCGCGGTCAACACCCCCACCACGGCCCGGCGGTCGCGCGGCAAAAGGCGGGGCAGGTGCGCCAAAACTAATGCCGGGCCAATGGCATTTACGGCCATGACATGGGCCATTGCGGCACTGTCGATTGCGCGCAAGGATTTTTCCGGCGCGCCGTCCGGGGGGGCCAAGATACCGGTGGCCACAATGATACAATCAAAAACGCCGCTTATGCGATCTAAAACCTGTGCCACACTGTCATGGTTGGTTATATCTAACCCATCGTGGGCGCGTGATAAACCGATTACATTGTCTCCACGCGCCTGCAAAACCCGCACAAGTGCGCCGCCAATACCGCCAGAGGCCCCTATGATAAGTGCGCGACTCATCTTTTTGAACTTAGCTGTATCCAGAAAGGGGTCAACGATCCTGCCCTTAAAAAGGCTTTTCAAGACAACCGAAATGCGTATGATTGGTGCCATGACAAATCGGTGGGATATTGTTTATTTGTCGATTGTGAAAATCGTTGGTCTGCTGGGCCTTTTTTTGCTTAGCACCCCCTAGGCGTGCCTTTTGGCGCGACCGCTTAGGGGAAATAATTGCGCCACCCACTCGCCGTTCCCATGGCGCGCTTAAAACACATCACCGATGGGGCCTGCAATTTTTCCCAAAAACATGCGTAAGTTGGGCAATATGTCCTAAGCGCTGGCCTCAAAGTCATATTTGAAAGGCATGTGACATGACCACCGACAAAAACCGCGTTTTGATTTTTGACACCACCCTGCGCGATGGGGAACAATCCCCAGGCGCCACGATGAGCCATGCCGAAAAGCTCGAAATCGCCGGTTTGCTTGATGATATGGGCGTTGACATTATTGAGGCTGGGTTTCCCATCGCGTCCGAGGGGGATTTCGCCGCCGTAACCGCGATTGCCAAAGCCACGCAAAACGCCATGGTGTGCGGCCTGGCGCGGGCCAATGTCAAAGATATCGACCGCTGTTGGCAAGCCGTGCGCCACGCCCGCCACCCGCGCATTCATACCTTTATCGGCACCTCGCCCCAGCATCGCATGATCCCCAACCTGACCCAAGATCAAATGGCGGATCGCATCCATGGTACTGTTAGCCATGCGCGCAATCTGTGTGACAATGTGCAATGGTCGCCCATGGATGCCACGCGCACAGAATGGGAATACCTGGCGCGCGTGGTGGGCATTGCCATCAAGGCCGGCGCCACCACCATCAATATCCCCGATACCGTGGGCTATACCGCGCCGGTGGAATCGGCGGATTTGATTCGCCGGTTGATTGCCGAGGTTCCAGGGGCCGACACAGTGGTGTTTGCCACCCATTGCCACAATGATTTGGGCATGGCCACCGCCAACGCCTTGGCCGCCGTGGCCGGTGGGGCGCGACAGATTGAGTGCACGATCAACGGCCTGGGCGAACGCGCGGGCAACACCGCGTTGGAAGAGGTGGTGATGGCGCTAAAAGTGCGCGGCGATATTATGCCCTATCATACACATATCGACGCAACAAAAATCATGCACCTCTCGCGCCGCGTTTCCACGGTATCTGGCTTTACCGTGCAGCCAAACAAGGCCATCGTTGGCAAAAACGCCTTTGCCCACGAAAGCGGGATTCACCAAGACGGCATGTTAAAATCCGCCGATACGTTTGAGATTATGCGCCCCAGGGATGTGGGCCTATCGGAAACCAACATTGTGATGGGCAAACATTCGGGGCGCGCCGCGCTGCGATCCAAATTAAAAGATCTGGGGTTTGATTTGGGCGACAATCAGCTAAACGATCTATTCGTGCGGTATAAGGCCCTGGCCGACCGCAAGAAAGAGGTGTTTGACGACGATCTGATCGCGTTGGTCACCGATGCGGGGGCCGACGGCGACGGACATCTGGAATTAAAATTCTTACGCGTAATTTGCGGGACCGAGGCCCCACAATCCGCCGACCTAACGCTGCGCATCGGGGAATCCGAACATCGCGTCACCGCCCAGGGCGATGGGCCGGTGGATGCGGCCTTTAACGCAATCAAGGCGCTGTATCCCCATCACGCACGGCTGCAACTGTATCAAGTGCAGGCCGTGACCGAAGGCACCGATGCCCAGGCCACGGTAACTGTGCGGATGGAGGAAAAGGGCCGCATCGCCACCGGTGGATCGGCCGATACCGACACCGTGGTGGCCAGCGTCAAGGCCTATGTCAACGCGCTTAACCGCCTGATCCTACGCCACGAAAAGATGGGTAAAGATGTGCGCGAGGTCAGTTATAAAGATGTTTTGTAAAATCAAAACGATCACCACTGATTTATCAACCCTCTGCATCACCGCGACATTTAGCGCGGCTTTGGCATAGGACTGTCTGGATTGATCAGATTTAGCAGATGGCCTTACGCTAATCCGGCATTCCCCAGAACTTGTCGTGACTATGACCGAGAGTGCGGACGGGCTTGAGGCAAGAATCGTGGGTAATAGTGGACAAATGCAAGATTCTATCGCCCTTAGCTTTTTGGGTGCGCAACATATTTTTATGCGTATCCCCTTTTGCCTGGCGTTCAGATATATAGGGCAAGAAACGCTATACATATCTATGAAGACACTTATGAGGCCGACATCACAGCCCTTGATTAACTGCCACAGATCGTAACATGGCAAAGCCCTCTTTCCCGGCAATACTCAAATGGTTCGTCCGAAAACTATACACTCATACTGACCTATCTGCGTACGGAACAAATAGAGATTGCCGGATGCGCGTACTCCATGTAGGTGGTTCGTGGAACGGGCCTTCGGTTTCATCCCTTAGATACAACACTTGACCCGTCACAAACCCTTTCATGGGACCTTTATTTTGTGCCTGACCTGTGGATGATTGTGGGTGGAAGTGGATTTATTTTTAACGAACGCTTTACAGGCCCCTGGTTTTATACCGAAATCTCAAACCATTAAGGCAGGCACACGTTTTGATGCTTTGATCAAGATGCACCATCACAGATTGGCGTAAGACTGATAATTTTGATCTTGGTGAATATGTAATGGGCAAAACCATTTGGTAACACTTGCCTTTAGGTTGGTTTTTATGTGGGATAAGCCCCTCTTTACGTAGTAACATATTTACCCCTATATAGATGGTAAAAGGGTGGCGCCAAATAACACCCCACTAAAACGGTGTAACATGAAGCCCCCTTTCAACAAGATAGAGCAGGACACCCAACATGGCTTTGATGGACAATTTTTTTTCGTCCGACATGGCGATCGATCTTGGGACGGCCAACACACTGGTCTATGTCCGCGGGCGTGGTGTGATCCTAAATGAACCCTCGGTTGTGGCCTATCAGGTTAAGGATGGTGTGAAAAAGGCATTGGCCTTTGGTGAGGATGCGAAACTGATGCTGGGGCGCACACCAGGTTCAATCCAGGCGATTCGCCCCATGCGCGACGGCGTGATTGCCGATTTTGATGTGGCCGAAGAAATGATTAAACATTTCATCCGCAAGGTCCACAAACGCACAACGTTTACCAAACCAAAGGTTATTGTTTGTGTGCCCCATGGCGCCACACCTGTGGAAAAACGCGCCATTCGCCAATCGGTTCTGGGCGCGGGCGCACGCAAGGCAGGGCTAATCGCCGAACCCGTTGCGGCAGCCATCGGCGCAGGCATGCCGATTACCGATCCCACGGGATCCATGGTCGTAGATATTGGCGGAGGAACGACCGAGGTTGCGGTGCTATCCTTGGCCGATATTGTATACGCACGATCGGTGCGGGTCGGGGGCGACCGCATGGATGAGGCGATTATTTCCTACCTTCGCCGACAACACAATCTTTTGATTGGTGAAGCCACGGCGGAGCGGGTCAAAACTTCGATCGGCACGGCACGTATGCCCGACGATGGGCGTGGGGCGTCAATTCGTATCCGTGGCCGCGATTTGTTAAATGGCGTGCCTAAGGAAACCGAACTAAGCCAGGCGCAGATGGCCGAAGCGCTAAGCGAACCTGTGCAGCAAATATGCGAGGCGGTTATGGGCGCGTTAGAGGCAACGCCACCCGATCTTGCCGCCGATATTGTGGATCGCGGCGTTATGTTGACGGGGGGCGGTGCGCTTTTGGGGGAACTGGACCTTGCGTTGCGCGAACAAACGGGCCTGGCCATCACGGTTGCAGATGAAAGTTTCAACTGTGTCGCCATCGGAACCGGCAAAGCATTGGAATATGAAAAACTCCTCCGCCATGCTATAGATTACGAAAGCTAACGCAGCACATGCGCCGTTACTGTTGGGATGTGGTCCGCTGCATTTTAATAGGCCGTTAAAGGATCGCCATGCCTAGGGACACCTATGATGAGGTTCATACCCGCCCTGTCCGGCGTTTGATTTTGGCCGTATTGGTGGTGTGTTTGATTGCGCTTGTCCTCATTTGGCGCATTGATAATCCGCGCGTGGAACGTTTGCGATTAGCGATTGTTGATAACGTGGTCCCTAATATGGAATGGGCTTTGGCCCCTGTGCGGGGATTCGCACGGATGTTTGACGATTTTCAAAGTTACGCCAGGCTTTATGAACAAAACCAGGAATTGCGCCGTGAACTGCGGCAAATGCGCGCTTGGCGTGAAGCGGCACTGCAACTGGAACAGGAAAACGCACGTTTGTTGGATTTGAATCGCGTGCAGCTTAACCCCGAAATTACCTTTGTCACCAGTATCGTTATGGCCGATTCTGGATCGGCCTTTCGGCGATC
>CALFSY010000237.1 GCA_937916365.1 uncultured Jannaschia sp.
TGCTGCGGTTTTGCACGGGTGGCAAGCGCGACCGGCGGCGATGTTAATGTCAACCAAGAAGGTAAAATCAGCGCGCCCATCGGGCGACCCGCCCAAACCACAACATGTGGCATCATTATTATAATCGCTTGATGTTGTTGTGGGCCTCATATTACTAAGTGCACTGCTTTTCATGGTAACAACAGCATTTGTAAGGCCGCATTGCGGGCGACGCCCTCTAACCCCACGCTGCGATAAAGGGCCAGCGCATCGGTTACGTCATCTGGATCCGCCCCCGGCGTTGATAACACCAACGCGGCGCGCAACAGCGCCTCGCCCAAACGATTGTTTTCGATGAACCAGGCATAGCGGTGCGATGGCGGCGGATTAGCAAACGCCGCGGCGATGGCTGTGGTATATAGATCATCGGTTTGTCGTGGGGGCGGCGCAAGCCCACGCGCAATACCAAAGGCAAACCGTTCAATATCAGTTTGCGGCGTATTATTTTGGGCCACATATTCGTGCAACGGCGACAAAAGCCCAACGCGCCGCGCGGTTGTGGCGGCCTGCCCCGTCAACGGCAGTTGTAACAGACGTTCTGCGTAAACGGTGGCGAAAGCAACGCCAAGGTCTGCCTCTGTCACAGCGGCCCAAGCGGGGGCGAGGTGTCTATCAATCTGTGCGGTATCTTGTGCCATAAGCGCTGCATCAAAGGTTTGTAGCGCATTGACACGATCCCAAATCGCGCCTGAGGCCGCCGGCACACGATCTGTGGTGTATGTGGCAATCCATTGTGTTGGTTCGATGGCCCCCGCCCGCATAAGGCGTTCGGCGGCGTCTAACCGTGCCCGCCATCCCACTGTGTTGGATAGATCGGCATGCACAAAGGCCAGCGGTAGGCCAGTTGTATCTGGCCGTTCACCCAAGGCGCGGCGCATTTGAAACGAAAGCGGCGTTGGCACCACATCGGTGGGCACGGCGGGCGCGGTTTCAAACAGTTCTGGGTCCAAGAATCGGGCCAATAAATCGGCTTCGGCTGTGGTAATCCTGCCCAATGCTTCGCCCGTGCCAAGCGATAAGGCCGCCGCCGCCCAATCCCCCGATTGAGCCAAGCAAAAAATCCGCGCCGAGAACGAGGGCGCAATATCAAGATTGACCGCCATCGCAGCGCAGGCGCGGCTGGCCTGATCGGTAAGCAGGCTTATATCAAACCAGCGGCGAAATACCTCTGGCTCGGTGGCGCCGGTGCGTTCGATCAAAGCCTGCGCAGGGGCCAAAGCCCCCCGTGCCAACAACATATCCAACCGCGCCAGAAACAAAACCCCAGAGGCCTGTGTTGCATCGAATGGGGGGTCAAGCTCGGCCAATGCCAAGGTTTGGGTAAATTGTTGAATTGCGGGCAAACCTTGCAACGGTTGTGTGCGCATCAATCGCGCTAATGTTGCGGTGTCGGACATCCCCCAAAGATCGCGCGGCAGTCCCGTAATGTGGGTTGGGAAAAGCCCCACTGCGTCTACCTGTATATCCGCCAATGGCGTCACCATGATTTCGGGGATTGTAATGGCCGGTGCGACATTGGCATGGGGGCGCGAAATTGTGCCTGATGCCCAATCGGGCGTAAGTATGGTGGATAGGGTTGGCACATTGGGGGCGCTATCTTGTGCCCACACCATGGCAGGTAATGTCGCGATATACAGCGCCGCCAGGCAGGGCCGTATCATACCCCTAATCGACATCCAGTGTCACCGGTTGTGTAACCTGATGTGTGCTGGGCTGCATATATCCTGAATAGGCATACCCGATAAGCGCCAAAATTCCCAAGCCAATCAAAACAAAAAACAATCTAAAAATACGTCCCATCGTGCCCGCGACCTTTTTACATTGTGCTTGTTTTCAAAGCCGCGGTTTTATCCATTTTATCCGCGCATATGGTTGACATTGGATTAGGTAGGGGCGGCATTTGCCGTTTTCCACCATTTGCGATACGACACATATGGTTACATTGCCCTATATCGAAAAGGGCCCTATCATTACATGCAGTTATCATCGTTATGCAGATGTATATATCATTTTCCGCGACACTGAAACCGATTTTGCTACCAAAACATAACACGTTCAAAAGGCGCGTTAACTCTAACCGGTGTGGGAATGTGTATGGGTGACCAACACG
>CALFSY010000238.1 GCA_937916365.1 uncultured Jannaschia sp.
CTGCCCCCTGCATCTGCGCCCTGATCAGGTCTGCCCCCTGCATCTGCGCCTCGCTCAGGTCTGCCCCTTGCATCCAGGCATTGCGCAGGTCTGCGTTTTGCAGGTCTAGCCCCATCAACCGCATGGCTTGCAGGTTTGCGCCCTCTAACACGATCACGGGCGGCGCATTTGCGCCCTCTGCCCCCCGAATTTGGGTGTTGAGGCGTGTTAAGGTTTGCACCGCGCGTTCCATATCGGTGCGCTGCACCCGCAGGGGCCGCGCCCATTCATGCAAAGCGTTGCGCGCCGCATCCCGCGCCGTTGCATCCGCCCAATCCACCGCATTCATATCTATCGGCACCGGTTTGGGCGGATAGTCACGCGACAGTTCGGTGACATACGTGTTCAACAAACGGGCCATGCGCCGCGCGTCATCGGGGGATTCTTGGGCCAGCCCCTCTAACCGGTCAATCGCGGCGGCGCGACGGACCAGATCATCGTGCCATTCCGTTAGGATGGTGTCGATGCCATCGGCATTCTTAACGGATTTTGTCACCTGTTTGCGGGCGGCCAATTCCTCGGTCGCGGCGTTGACCTTATCGTTAAACAGGGCCGCGGCGGCGGTTTCGACCTGTCGCTGTGCCACCATGGCGCGCCAGGCCACAAACGGCGCCCCAAAGGCGGCGGCCAACACCAAACCAACATTGCGTATCGCCTCGTGCACATTTTCGGGGGCAACAACGGTCAACCCGAAAAACAGGCCTACGAAATAAAATAACGACAACACCGCGCCCAGCAACAGCGCCAATGCCACCAGCAACAGCAAAAACCCCAAAAACGACCCCAGCCACGGCGCCGCAGCATAATTTAACGGCCAGGCAACCCCCAGCCAATGCCACAGTGTTTTTGGTGGTTCTTTTTCCATGCCTCACCCCCCAATGCCGCACGGCATAGCATGGGGCGCCCTACCATTCCATCGGGCCTTTTTTGCGAAAATGCTGCACCAGAAAATCAATAAACGCGCGCACCTTTGGCTGCGTAAACCGCGATGGGGGGTAAAGCACATAAATCCCCTGCGTATCGACGGGCAAATCGGGCATCGCGTCTTCGACCAGGCCCGCGTGCATGGGATCGGCATACAAAAAGCTGGGCAAATAGGTGATGCCCAAACCGCCGATAGCCGCGCTGAGCAACGATTGGCCGTCGTTTACGGTTAACCACCCGCCGGCCTTGACCTGCCGGTATTCGCCCGAGGGGGATTTGATTTTCCAAATGTTGGCCGCCCCACTGTGCGAATAATGCAGCAAACGATGATCTTTGAGATCATCAATGGTGCGCGGGCGCCCGTGACGTTTTAGGTATTCGGGCGCGGCGATCATGCGGCGGTGCGTTTCGCAAATTTTACGCATCCGCAGGCTGGAATCCTCTAACTCCCCCACGCGGATGGCCATATCGAACCCTTCCGAGATCAGTTCGACGTGGCGGTTGTTCAGCTCCATATTCACGACAATATCGGGGTATTCGTTCATGAAATCGCCCAGGATCGGGGCAATGTGGTTTACGCCGAAATCCGTTGTGATCGACACGCGCAATGTGCCGCCTGGTGTCGATTGCATCGAGGTGACCAACGCATCAGCTTCGCCTGCGTCATTCAAAACGCGGCGGGCGCGATCATAATAGGCCAACCCGATGTCGGTGGGGCTAACCCGGCGCGTTGTGCGGTTCAATAACCGCGCGCCCAGGCGGGCCTCTAGGCTAGAAACATGTTTGGATACGGCGGATTTTGAAATGCCCATCTTGCGCGCCGCATCCGTGAACCCCCCTTGGTCCACGACTGTGGCGAATACCTCCATTTCGGTTAACCGATCCATATCATGCCCCTTTGTATTATTTTTATAATTCATGGGGAATGTGCCCTTGGAATGCGGCGTGATTGTGGAATGTTTCGGACGAAAGCCGGATTATCGCAAAAACAAGAACATTGCAGTTGTGGTTTCAGCTTGTGAGCCACCGCACCATCCACTAGACAAAATGGTGGAGACGTGGCCGAGCGGTCGAAGGCGCTCCCCTGCTAAGGGAGTAGGCGGGAAACCGTCTCGAGGGTTCGAATCCCTTCGTCTCCGCCATTTGTGATTGATGGTTTTGGATGGTGTCTAAGATATTGAAAGGGCT
>CALFSY010000239.1 GCA_937916365.1 uncultured Jannaschia sp.
AGTTATCGCCACCGTCGTGGGCGAGGTGCCCAGCTACGTTTTGCAGGGTCTGGCGCTGGGCGGTATGATCGTTTTGGGGTTGGTTTTGATTGATCCAATCGGTGTTGATACCGGTGCCACGCTTGGTGGGGTTTTGCCTTTGTTAGGGGTATTCGCGTTCGCCGGACAACGACTTATCCCCGAGCTACAGCGTCTTTATCACGGGATGACGCAGATCCAATTTGGGGGGGCTGCGGTGCGGGCGATCCACGCAGATATGTTTGCCCATGACACCAACGATCACCTTCCAAAACAACGCCCTACGCCCTTGGGCCTAAGGCATGACATCACCTTGGATGGTATCACATATCGGTTCCCAAAGGCCGATCATGCGGGGTTGATGGATGTAATGTTAACCATTCGTGCAGGGGAAAAAATTGGCGTCGTCGGCGGCACCGGTGCAGGTAAAACCACGCTTGCCGATCTTTTGTTGGGTCTTAATCGCCCACAAATTGGCACATTTCGGGTGGATGGCGTTGAAATTACCGATGCCAACGTCCGGGCTTGGCAACAATCGGTCGGATACGTGCCACAGGATATTTTCCTAATTGATGCGTCAATTAAGGCAAATATCGCGCTTGGGCTTGCCGAAGGTGCGATCGACCTTGATCGTGTTCGCAGCGCATGTCGCATCGCACAGTTGGATACGTTTATCGAAACTGAATTGTCGTTGGGATATGAAACATTGGTCGGTGAACGCGGTGTTAAATTGTCAGGCGGGCAACGGCAACGTATCGGAATCGCCCGAGCCCTTTACCACAACGCATCGTTTTTTGTTTTTGACGAGGCGACCAGCGCCCTGGACAATGTAACAGAGCAAGAGGTGATGGCCGCCATCAACGGATTGCCCGGCGACAAGACAATTTTAATTATCGCGCATCGTCTAAGTACGGTAAAGGCGTGCGATACGATTTTGGTGCTCGACCAAGGCCGCGTTGTTGGGCAGGGCGGTTGGGATGATCTGTTGTCCACGAAC
Source organism: uncultured Jannaschia sp. (assembly GCA_937916365.1). Classification (GTDB taxonomy): domain Bacteria; phylum Pseudomonadota; class Alphaproteobacteria; order Rhodobacterales; family Rhodobacteraceae; genus JANSYL01. The sequence goes on from CALFSY010000239.1 coordinate 1,016, forward strand.
GCCACGTTCAAACGCCTTGCGCAAACTGCGGCACATGCGGTGAACGATCACCCCTGACTTGGAGCAGGGGTGGCGGGCGGTGGGGTGTATCAGGCAAACGATAAACGTCAGCGCACGACTGTATGTTAATCTTTATTTGGCTTAATATCGCACATTTGCTGAATGACGCACTGCGCCGCAGGCTGTCTTTTGCCCACGGGTTATAAAATAATAAACCAATGATTTGAAAATAAAACTTTATTTTAAGAGTATTTCTCACTGAGGTGTCTGTGTCGATCTAAAAATATATTTACGCCATGCATCCTTTACACTTTTTTAACTAATATTTCCGTGTTATTTACCAAGATAGATCGCCATGCACCTTTGAAAGATACCTTTGAATGGGACATTTCCCCCCGGTCGTTGCGTATAGCTTTTCGCAAAAACTGGCCGATGCAACGCAGCCGGTCATCATCGGCGAAATTGCGCAGAACCATGACGGATCGCTTGGCATGGCGCATGCCTATATTGATGCACTGGCCGATGCGGGCGCTGATGCGGTGAAGTTTCAAACCCATATCGCGGCGGCGGAATCCACATTGGACGATCAATTTCGTATCAATTTTTCTTATCAAGACGCGACGCGCTATGAGTATTGGCGGCGGATGGAATTTACGCGCGCGCAATGGCACGATCTAAAACGCCATGCCGATGATCGCGGGATTGGGTTTCTAAGCACACCTTTTTCGGTCGCTGCCGTCGAATTGTTGTCACAAATCGGGGTCGAGGCATGGAAAATCGGGTCCGGCGATACAACCGCCGACGATATGATTGACGCAATTCTAAACACGCAAAAACCCCTTATCATCAGCAGCGGGATGAGCACGTGGGCAGAGCTTGATGCGTTGATCGCCCGTGTTCGGCGGACCGATGTGCCCATGGCACTATTGCAATGCACCAGCCAATACCCAACACCGTTTGAACAGGTGGGCCTGAATACCATGCCCATAATGCAGGATCGGTATGGGTGCCGCGTTGGGTTGTCCGATCATTCGGGGTCACCATCCCCATCGTTGGCCGCGATTGCGCGTGGGTTTTCGATTATCGAGGTTCACGCCACCTTTGATCGGCGCATGTTTGGCCCCGATGTTGCGGCATCCCTAACGATTGAACAGATCGCAACCCTAACACGTTTTGCCGCCGATGTGGCCGTTATGGATGCAGCCCCGGTTGACAAAGATGCGGTTGCCGCCGATCTGGCGCAACAAAAAACGCTTTTCCATCGAAGCCTTGCCCCACGCCACGATCTGCCCGCAGGGCATGTTTTAGATGAATCCGACCTTACAGTTAAAAAACCGGGCACGGGCATTCCTTGGTCTGATCGGGAACAGATTTTGGGGCGGCGTTTGATCCATTCTGTTCCATTGAATCGTTTGCTGAGGTTTGAGGATTTCGCATGAACGATTTGCCAAAAGGCAAAAAAAGGGTCTGCGTCGTGGTGCATAGCCGCGCAAATTATGGCCGCATCAAAACGGTCATGCGCGCCATCGCCGATCATGATGATCTGGACCTTATCTTGTTGGTCGGATCTTCGGCGTTGCTGCATCGTTTTGGGTCTGTGGTCGATATTATCCGCGCCGACGGGTTTACAGAAACCGCCGTGGTGCATTCCATCGTCGAAGGGGAAACCCCAACCACGATGGCCAAATCCACCGGTCTGGCCATTATCGAATTGGCCACACATTTCGACAATCTAAAACCTGATATTGTGCTGACAGTGGCCGATCGTTTTGAAACCTTGGCCACCGCCGTTGCAGCCAGCTACATGAACATTCCCCTGGCCCATACCCAAGGTGGCGAGGTAACGGGATCCATCGACGAATCCGTGCGTCACGCGATCAGCAAACTGGCACACGTGCATTTCCCCGCAACGGAACGGGCAAAACAATACCTGATCCGCATGGGCGAAACCCCACAGACGGTGTTTTTAACCGGATGTCCCGCCATTGATTTGGTGGCCGAGGCGGACCTAACGCTACCCCCTGATATATTCGATAAATACAAAGGCGTGGGGGATGCCCTAACCCCGCAGCGTGACTACATCATCGTTCTACAACATCCCGTTACCACCGAATACGGCAACGGATTTCACCAAATCAATGAAACATTGACCGCCGCACATCATTTTGCGCAGCAAGGGATGCAAATTGTTTGGCTTTGGCCCAATGTGGATGCCGGATCCGATGACGTGGCCAAAGGTATTCGACGTTTTCGTGAAACCCATGATGCGTCGAACATGCATTTTTACCGCAATTTCACCCCCGAGGATTACGCCCGTCTGTTGGCAAATACACGGTGCATTGTGGGCAATTCATCATCTGGCCTGCGCGAAGGTGCCTTTTTAGGAACGCCATGCGTAAATATCGGCACGCGGCAGGCCGGGCGCGAACGGGCGGGCAACGTTATGGATGTGCCTTATGCCGCACAAGCGATTGTGCAGGCCACCGAGACGCACTTGGCCCATGGGCGTTACCCGCGCTCAAACCTGGTGGGGGATGGCACGGCGGGCCAACAGATCGCCGATATTTTGGCGCATTTCCAATTTCAGATTCAAAAACGGCTGTCCTACGTCGCATGACGCATGATGATGCCATATCGCCCGCGAAAAATCTGTGTGTCATTCCCGTGCGGGGCGGCAGCAAGGGGGTCCCACGCAAAAACGCGGCCCATTTGATCAATGGTTTATCTCTGTTGGAATGGACAATCCGCCAAGCACAGCAAAGCGTGTTGTCCCCCACCACCATTGTCTCAACCGAGGACGCAGAATTATCGCGCATCGCCGCTGCCTGTGGCGTGGTGGTTGTGCAACGACCCGTCGCATTGGCGCAGGATGACACCACAACGGCCCGTGTGGTGGCGCACCTGTTACAAACAATCGACCCAAACAGCGACCGGTTTGATGCGATCACGATTCTGCAAGTGACATCGCCCCTAAGACAGGCCACCGATGTCAATGCCGCCGTGACGATGTTGCAAGACGGGGCGTATGATTCCGTGGTCAGCGTGCATAAACACACCGGCGTTCATCCCGCAAAACTGTACCTTATGACCGCCGATGGTGCCGTGTCCGCCGCGGCAGATTATGAAACCCATCGGCGGCAGGATTTGCCACCGGTCTACCGGCGCAACGGCGCGATATTTATGGTGAAGCGGCGATATTTTAATCAAACAGGCCGTTTGTGGGGCGGCAAGATCGGTTTGGTGCATATGCCGCAGGATCGGTCGATCGACATTGACACAATCGCCGATTTGCAGGCTGCGCGCCGGTTTTTGCGAAATCAGCAACCCGATAAAGCCGCGGTGGATGCCCACGTGTTATGACGATCATCGCACATAAGGACGTCACACATGCGTTTGCTGCGGCGCTGTCGCCGGGGGATGATGTGTTGATTCACGCCGCGCTTGGGCGTTTGGGCCATTTTGAGGCGGGTATCGACGCCACGATTGCCGCATTGTGCGATACCATTGGACCATCGGGAACCATTATTATGATGACCGATACCCGATCATTCGCCCAAACCGGCCGATTTTCCCTGCAACACCCCAGCGAAACGGGGGTGTTGACCGAACGATTTCGGGTGACCCCTGGGGTCGTGCGATCGTGTGTGCCGATGGTGTCATTCTGCGCGTGGGGAAAACGGGCGGCGTTCTATACCGCCCCGTATCACAGCCATCTTGATGAAACGGCAACGTTAACACGGGTGTTGGCCAACGATGGTAAAATCATGCTGCTGGGGATCGGATACGAAAAATGCACCCTTTACCATCTGGCCGAAGAACGCCATCAAACCCCCTATAATTATTATAAAACATTTGATGGTGTGTTGGTCGAAAACGGAAAACCCGATCGGCCCATTTCGCAACGCTATTTTGTGCGCAAAGATATGGATGTGCGCAAAAACCCCGCAATCGCCGGACACATGTTGGAAAAAAACGCACAGGTCACATCCCTGCCCCTAGGGAACGGCGCCGTGCGCGTGTTTCGGGCGCGCGATTTCGATGCGTGTTGTATGCGCGCGCTTGACGCCAACCCCAACGCATTTTTGGCCGCGCAATGAATAACGTTTCCCAAACCACGGCGGCGCACATGAAGGCGGTGATTTTGGCAGGCGGTCTTGGCACCCGCATAGCCGAGGAAACGGATACACGGCCAAAACCCATGATCGAAATCGGCGGCAGGCCTATTTTGTGGCATATCATGAAAATGTATTCCGCCCATGGCGTCAATAATTTTATCATTTGCTGTGGGTATAAAGGGTATGTGATTAAAGAATATTTTGCTAATTATTTCCTGCACATGTCAGACGTGACCTTTGACATGGCCCACAACAAGATGGAGGTGCACCACCAATCCGCCGAACCCTGGCGTGTTACCTTGGTTGATACCGGTGAAACAACGATGACCGGCGGGCGCCTGAAACGGGTGCGCGATTACGTAAAGGACGACGCGCGGTTTTGTTTCACCTATGGCGATGGGGTTAGCGACGTGGACATCGGCGCATTGATCCGGTTTCACGACGCGCACGGTAAATGGGCCACTGTAACGGCGGTAAACCCCCCGGGCCGTTACGGCGCGCTGCAATGCGATGGCACTCAGGTCAAAGGGTTCACCGAAAAACCACGCGATGGCGGGGGCCTTATTAACGGTGGGTTTTTTGTTTTGTCGCCCAAATCCATCGACCTTATCGAAAACGACACCATCCCGTGGGAGGCCGCGCCATTAACCCGGTTGGCCGAGATGCACGAACTTATGGCCTTTGAACACAGAGGGTTTTGGCAACCTATGGACACGTTGCGCGAAAAACGGGTTCTCGAATCCCTTTGGCATACTGGCACGGCCCCGTGGAAAACTTGGTAATGGCGGCATCCCAAATCTATCCGAATCGCGAATTTTGGGTTGGAAAACGGGTTTTGGTCACGGGCCACACCGGGTTTAAGGGCGCGTGGCTATCGCTGTGGCTGCATCAGTTGGGCGCGCAGGTGACGGGAATCGCGTTGCCGCCCGTAACCACCCCAAATCTGTTTAATCTGGCCGGTGTCGCCAACATCACCGAAACCCATATGCACGACATCCGTGATGCGGCGGGGGTGACGGCAATTATGCGCGCCACCGATCCTGATATTGTGTTTCATCTGGCCGCCCAACCCCTGGTTTTGGCGGGATATACCGATCCGTTAGAGACATTTTCATCAAACGTGATGGGCACCGCGCATGTGTTAGAGGCCGCACGCACCTGCACCACTGTGCGCACCGTCGTCGTGGTGACCACCGATAAGGTTTATGAAAACCCCGAAAATGCCTATCCCTTTCGTGAAACAGACCCCCTAGGCGGGCATGACCCCTATAGCGCCAGCAAAGCAGCAGCAGAAATTGTGGTGGCCAGTTATCGGTCCTCGTTCCTAAAGGATCGGGGTGTTGGGGTTGCCACGGCACGGGCGGGCAATGTCATCGGGGGGGGCGATTGGGCGGCGGATCGGTTAATCCCCGATGCGGTGCGTGCATGGGGGGCGGGGCAACCTTTGATGGTGCGGCGGCCAAACGCCCTGCGCCCCTGGCAGCACGTGTTGGAACCGTTGGCCGCTTACCTGCGTCTTGCGGAATGTTTGCACCACACCCCTGCGTTGGCCGATAGTTATAATTTTGGCCCCGCCCCCCATGCGGCGGCCACAGTACGCACTGTTGTGACATATGCGCAGCGGGCATTCGGGCGCGGCGACATACGATGGGATGATGGCAACAAAGGGCAACATGAATCTGGATGGTTGGCGCTTGAAACCGCAAAGGCGCGCCATCGTTTGAGTGTCGGGCCGCGGTGGGGGCTGCACACGGGTGTGGCCCGCACTATGGCTTGGTATCGCCGCGTTGCCGATGGCGCCGATGCCGCCGCCCTATGCCACCAAGATATTGCAGCGTTTGAAACCGATGCCCCTGTTGTGGATACCCCCGATGGAAAGGGCGCACGATGATTTTTGAACAAACGCCGCTTGATGGCGCATATATCATCGGCCTAGACCTTCGCACCGATGATCGCGGATTCTTCGCGCGCGCCTTTTGTGTGCATGAATTTGCTGCCCATGGGCTTGAGACACAATTTGTTCAATCCAACCTA
>CALFSY010000240.1 GCA_937916365.1 uncultured Jannaschia sp.
AAATGATGGACGACGCCAAAGGGTTTGAAGACGTTTTGACCGGCGAACAAAAAATTCGCAATTTTAACATCAATTTCGGGCCACAGCACCCCGCCGCCCATGGTGTATTGCGATTGGTGTTGGAGCTGGATGGTGAAATTGTCGAACGCTGCGACCCGCACATCGGGCTTTTGCATCGCGGCACCGAAAAGCTGATGGAAAGCCGCACATATCTGCAAAACCTGCCCTATTTCGACCGGCTTGATTACGTGGGCACAATGAACCAGGAACACGCCTGGGTTTTGGCCATTGAAAAGCTGACCGGCACGCCGGTGCCCCGCCGCGCGCAACTGATCCGTGTGTTGTATTGTGAAATTGGCCGCATTTTGAACCATTTGCTGAATGTCACAACACAGGCCTTGGATGTGGGCGCGTTGACCCCGCCCTTATGGGGGTTTGAAGAGCGTGAAAAGCTGATGATCTTTTACGAACGCGCATCCGGTGCGCGGCTGCACGCGGCCTATTTTCGCCCCGGCGGTGTGCATCAGGACCTGCCCCCCGATTTGATTGATGACATTGACACATGGGCGGACGCGTTTCCCAACGTGTTGGATGACATCGACGGGTTATTGACCGAAAATCGCATTTTCAAACAACGCAACGTCGATATTGGTATCGTGACCGAGGATGACATTCAAAATTGGGCATTTTCCGGTGTGATGGTGCGCGGGTCAGGCCTGGCCTGGGATTTGCGTCGCGCCCAACCTTATGAATGTTATGATGAGTTTGAATTTCAAATCCCTGTGGGCAAAAACGGCGATTGTTATGATAGGTATCTGTGCCGGATGGAAGAAATGCGCCAATCCATCCATATTATCAAACAGGCCTGCGAAAAATTGCGCCTGCCCGAAAATCAGGGCGATGTGATGGCGCGCGGCAAAATCGCGCCGCCCCCACGGGCCGAAATGAAAACGTCGATGGAGGCGTTGATCCATCATTTCAAACTGTATACCGAGGGCTTCCATGTGCCCGAGGGGGAGGTTTACGCCGCGGTTGAGGCACCAAAGGGCGAATTTGGGGTTTATCTGGTGGCCGATGGCACCAACCGCCCGTATCGCGCCAAACTGCGCGCCCCAGGGTTTGCGCACCTACAGGCGATGGATTATTTGTGCAAAGGCCACCAGTTGGCGGATGTTTCGGCAATCTTGGGATCGCTGGACATCGTGTTTGGAGAAGTCGACCGGTAAATGAAAAAATGTTGTAGCACCGGTAATATTCCGTTAGGTATAACAAAATTCCAACCATAAGGTGACATACATGACCACCAAGGTAAAAACCCAGGACGTCAAACAAACAACACTGGATGACACGCAAATTGAAACCAACCGCAACATCGGGCGGCGTAATGTTTTGCGCGGCGCTGGTGTGCTTGGGCTTGGCGCAGTTGGGGTTAGTGGGTGTCTACCCGCCGGAACCTTGGTCACAGATTCCGATAATGGGCCGATCACTGATGCTGGGGGATACGGCCGTGGACCAACCCCGCGTTCTGTCACGGGGGTTACAGATTCCGACAACGGCCCCATCATTGATCCCGTAGGGTTTGGCAGGGGCGGTGCCACCCGCAGTTTGTAATTTATTCTAGCAGCGTGGCGTGGCAACTAATCAGTATAGCCATGCTAATTTTTATTTCGGGTTAGGGCGCGATGATCAGGTCATCGCGCCCCTTTGCTTTATAGATATGACAGATTTTTTACCCTAACCATGGTGCACCAAACTGCCGAAAAGCCGTGGATCAAGGTGGGGTTGATTGAACGTTGCGCCTTCGGTCAACACGCTAACCGCGTCGTGGCTGTGCAGGCTTTCTTGATGGCTGGCCACCACGCGAAAATCACCGATCCACGGGGTATTTTGCATCTGTTCTGCGAATAAACGCGCGGCGTCTTCCACGAAAATTGGATTTGCGGCATTAAGTTCGGCAAACGCTTGTTCATCTTCGCGTTTTACCATGACTTGCGTTTCAGTGGGCACCGCCGCACGGGCCAGTTCGATCATATCTTCAACCCAAAAATCGCCTGTGCCCATCACCTCAACCGATAGACGTGCAACAGAGCGTTGCGAATGTGGGGTGGCCAACTGACCCCGTGTTGCGCGCGCGTGTTCGCTTAACTCTAACGAACATGGGCAGGTTGAAGAATAAACATAATCGAGGTGCAGAATTTTTTGCCGTTTCCCACCACGTTCCACCAATTCAAGGACAATATCATAATACTGATACCCCGATAGCCCCGATCGCAGGCTTTCCACCCGAACTGGAAAGCGCAAGGCCATTTGGATGCGCGCGTCAAAGCTGTCTAAATCGGATTTGTAGTCATTTAACGCCGCGTCGATCACGTCGAACCCAAACACCTGTTCGGCATGGGCGTAAAACGACCGCATGATCCGGCTCATATTGATGCCTTTTTTATCGGCCTCCAGGCTCACGGTGCCCGTAACGGATGTTTCCAACGTCACATCCCCGCCGTCGCGCGTTTTGTATTGGATCGGCAGGCGAAAATTGGAAATGCCCACATGCTGAATCCGGCGCCGTGCCCCGCGAATGATCGAGGAGGGACCATTTTGTAAATCCGGCAAGGTCGCTTTGTAGGCCGCATCGGCCTTGAAATCAACCGGATACTGGCGGCTAAATATGGGATAGGCGCCGGGGCCCCGCACCCGCGCGGGCTCAACGGTGGGCCGCTCCCCGGCATCGGGCATTTGATCCAAAGGTATAAGGTCTTCATCCCCTTGGGCGGTATTTTGGCGAACAATGGCATTGGCCGTGGGTTTCACATGCGCATTCACGGGACGATCCCTTTCGTTTTGGATGTGATCGGTCACATCATCCAATACATAGGTGGGCAAACCCGATAGCCAAATTTTTTGTTGTGGAGTGTCAATCTATTATACAGGGTTCAAATTGAAATGCGCCTTGAAAAATTGAGGTTTCGATTGGTGTATCCCACGTGAATCAAACCATATTTCGCACAATCATGTTACGGCAAAAATGGTGCCATTACCCGGCTGTGCGCCCTATAATTTCAACGCTTATCATAGGTATTTTTCCATCCGTGCGTTGGGGATTTTGATGCCGTTTCGCACCACCTCTTGCCGTGCCAAAAGGTGCCACCCCCGGCGTAGAAAAAACCGTTCGGCCATGTGGCTGGCCTCTGTCTCAAGCCGACGCAGCCCTACGGTGCGCGCGCGGCCTTCGATCATGTGATACAGCGCATTCGCCACGCCCGCCCCCCGCAGGTTCGGTGCAACATACGCAAAATCCAGATGCCCGGTTTCGGGGGCCAACGTCATAAATCCAACCGCGCGCCCGCCCCATTCTGCAACAAACGTGTCAACGTTCGGAGAATACAATTCGGTTGCCCACAACTGGCCAGCGCGCGGTTTGGGTGACCATGCCATCCGTTGACGCCGTGTATAGTGATCTTTGGCCCCGTATCGCACGGCGTTGTGAAACAGTTTGCCAAGTGGTTTTGCATCCCCCATGCGGTAGGGGCGAATAAGAAGGCCGTTCATCCCCCCGCCAGTGCCGATTGCAGATCGAAGAGTAGGTCATCGGCATCCTCTAACCCCACCGAAAGCCGCACCAAACCGGGGGTGATGCCCAAATGGTCGCGTTGTGCCGGGGTTAGGCGTTGGTGCGTCGTGGTGGCGGGATGCGTGGCAAGCGATTTTGCATCGCCCAAATTGTTGGAAATTGTCACAATCCGAAGCGTGTTAAGGAATTTGAACGCAGCCTTTTGCCCCCCGATTAGGTCAAGCGCAATGACAGTGCCGCCCTTTTCCATTTGCCCTTGGGCGAGGGCGTGTTGTGGATGACTGGCCAAACCTGGATAAAAAACGCGCCGCAGATGCGGATGATCCTCCAACGCTTGCGCGATATAAAACGCGGTATCCGCCTGCGCATGGCAGCGCAGATTGAGTGTTTCGAGCGATTTTAACAAAACCCACGCCGTAAAGGGCGACATCGCCCCCCCGGTATGTTTCATATAAGGTTCGACTGTGTCGCGGATAAATGCACGACGGCCCAGGATCACACCACCCAGGCACCGCCCCTGCCCATCAATATGTTTGGTGGCCGAATAGATAACAACATCGGCCCCAAGCGATAGCGTATCTTGAAATACGGGCGTGGCAAAAACGTTATCGGCAATTACAATCGCGCCTGCCTGATGGGCGATGTGCGCCACGGCGGCGATGTCGATCACCTCTAACATCGGGTTTGAAATTGATTCAAAAAATACCGCCGCTGTGCCGGGGCGCACCGCCGCGCGCCATTGATCCAAATCTGTTCCATCCACAAACGTGACCCTGACCCCATAACGCGGCAAAAGCGTTTCAAGAATATAAAGACACGATCCAAAAAGCGCACGGGCCGCAACCACATGATCCCCCGCCTTTAGCATCGAAAACAACGCCGCATTCACGGCGGCCATCCCGCTGGCTGTGGCAAAGGCATCTTCGGCCCCTTCCACCGCGGCGATGCGATCCTCGAACATGGCGATCGTGGGGTTGCCGTAACGGGCATAGATATATTCATCATCCCCTGCTGCGATAAACCGTGCCTCGGCCTGTTCGGCGGTGTCATACGCAAACGCTTGGTTAAGGTAGATCGCCTCGCTCACCTCGCCGTATTGACTGCGACGAATGCCTGCGTGCACGGCGCGTGTGCGCGCGTGTGTGGATTTTTTAGAGAAAGGATCGTTCATATCGTATGTGGGCCCAAAGTATTGAACGTGAAAAAATAGGTTAGGTTGGCAAATTCAACACCGAAACCAGGTTTTACAAACCACTGTCTGGTTTTTGTGGCAAATCTAACCTATCATAATCTTGTCTGTGTTATAACGCCGATTGTGAACGATAAAATACCCACCACTTACGAAACTGCATCTGATCCCTATGAATTCAAATTTTATCCAAGGCATTGCTTTTATCGTGTTGACCATCGTTATTATTGGCGCTGTGTTTGGTGGGTTTGGGGCGTTGTAGTATGTCAAAACGTTTTGGGGGCGATTATAGCCCAAACATACCCAATGATCATGCACCGGGCAAAACCGGTGCATCACCCCCCCCACCACGACCGGGCACAGGCGCCAAACGCAGCGCGCGTATGCGCCATGGGGTAAAGGCCAGCATTTTATTTCTATTGCCGCTATTGGTTTTGGTGACGGCATTTTTTCAACCTGTATCGGCAATGGTGGTTGATTTGCTGGGTGGTGCGACACTGTTGCTGAGTGCATGGTTAACCAGAGAAGGGTTGCGCGCCGAACACGCATTTCACGAGCGCACTGTCGCGCGCCGCCCCGCAATACCGCGTAAGGCATTGGGCAGCATTGCCATGGGCTTGGGTGTTGGTGCGTTGATTTTTGGCGGGCATTGGGCCTTGATCCCCGCCATTTTGTTGGGCCTTGTGGCCGCGGGGCTACACCTCATTGCTTTTGGGTTGGACCCCTTGCGCGACAAAGTCATAGATGGGGCAAGGCGGCATGATACCGCGCGCGTGGTTCGTAAAATTGACGAGGCCGAACGTATTTTGGATCAAATGTCACACGCCATCGCACGCGTGCATGATCGACATATTGTGACGCGGGTCAAAGCATTTCAGGCCACCGTGCAACAAATGTTTCGCCAGATCGAAGACGACCCGCGCGATTTAGCCGCCGCGCGGCGGTATTTAGGCGTTTATTTGGAAGGTGCGCGCGACGCGACCACACAGTTCGCTAATCTTTACACACACACCCGTGACATAAAAATCCGTGACGATTATCTTGCGTTCCTAGATGATTTAGACACTAATTTCGCCAAACGCACCGCTGCGATGTTAACCGATGATCGCACAAATTTCGATGTGGAGATCGAGGTGCTGCGCGACCGGCTTAAACAAGATAACCTTCATACTGAGGACTAGGAAATCCATGACCACCGAAACCCAACGGCAAGCGACCGAGGCCGTGAAATTGGTCGATGAAATGAACGCAGTAGTTTTACCCGAACCCGCCGCCGATCTTGTTCCCTTGCCCGAGGCCGATGTGCCCACGGCGGCACAAATCCGCACACGGTTGGCCCAGATTGACATAAGCGACACAAATTCAATCGTGACCTTTGGATCCGCAGCACAGGCGGAATTGCAACAGATCAGCCAAGCCATGCTTGAAGGCGTCAAAAACAAAGACGTCGGCCCGGCGGGTGATTCGTTGCGCGATATTGTAGGCACAATTCGTGGATTTTCCGTCGATGAATTAGACCCAAATCGCAAACAAAGCTGGTGGGAACGTTTGTTCAATAAAACCAAGCCGGTGCACGATTTCATTGCGAAATATGAAGGTGTGCGTGATCAGATCGATAAAATTACCGATAATCTTTTGGCGCATGAACATACGTTGATGAAGGATATTAAAGCGCTTGATAAACTGTATGAAAAAACCCTTGGATTTTATCAAGAGCTGGGCCTTTACATCGCTGCGGGTGAGGAAAAGTTGCGCGTTTTGGATACCGAAGACATCCCCGCGCTACAGGCCGCAGTGAACAACGCCCCCGAAAATCAGCAGGTTCTAAAAGCACAAGAATTACGCGACCTGCGTGCCGCGCGTGATGATTTGGAACGCCGCGTGCATGATTTGAAATTAACGCGCCAGGTAACAATGCAATCCTTACCGTCGATTCGATTGGTGCAGGAAAACGACAAATCCCTGGTCACTAAAATCAATTCTACTTTGGTGAACACTGTACCTTTGTGGGAAACGCAACTGGCCCAGGCCGTCACCATTCAACGGTCCACCGAGGCCGCAAAAGCCGTGCGCGAGGCAACGGATTTAACCAACGAACTGTTGACCCAAAACGCAGCGAACCTGCGCGAATCTAACCGTATGGTCCGCGAAGAAATGGAACGCGGCGTCTTTGACATTGAGGCGGTCAAAACCGCCAACGCCGATTTGATTGCCACCATTGAAGAAAGCCTGGCCATCGCCGACGAAGGTAAACGTCGCCGCGCCGCCGCCGAGACAGAAATGGCGAAAATGGAAACCGATTTGCGCAACACATTAGCGGCGGCATCGGCGCGCCAATCCGGTGTGGATGTAGGCAACGACTCGAAAAATGCCACAGATCAAGCAACGGGGGGGGGCACACATGGATAATGCTCGACCAATGCGATGGTTTGGGGTTTCGACAATACCATGGGTGGCGGTGGTTATATTGGGCGTTGTAGGGTGTGCATCCTCTTCCCCGCCGGAAACACCGTCTGCCCCACCGCCGCAAACCACATCCACGGTCGCGGCGCCCTCTACGACATCCTCAGAAAGTTTGGCCTTTGCGCGATACTATAGTGCTGTTGAGGCCCGTTTGGTGGGTGAGGGATTGTTGCGCACCGATGGCGGGCGACGCGACGCACCTTTTGGTGCGGCCACATTGGCCGCCAATTTTGAACGCATTGCGCTTTTCAATGAACACACCCTAACGGGTGGACGTTTTGTAGCACAACAAAGCCCTTCAACATTGCGCCGATGGGAAACGCCCGTGCGTGTTCAAGCGCATTTTGGGGCCTCGGTTGACGCAGCCCAAAGGGCGGCGGACCGCGCGATTCTTAATACGTATGTCACACGCCTGGCGCGGTTAACGGGGCATCCGATTAGTGTGGTCAACACTGGCGGCAACTTTCATGTTCTCTACCTCAACCGTGACGAACAAGTTGCAGCGGGCGCTTTGGTGCGGCAAATTTTGCCAAGGGTGAACGATGCAACAGTTCGGGCGGTTGAAACCATGTCGCGTTCTATTTTTTGTTCGGTTTATGCCTTTTCAGAAAGCGGGGCACGCCCGGTTTACGTGGCTGCAATGGCCATTATCCGGCACGAACATCCCGATTTAATCCGCCGATCCTGCGTGCATGAGGAAATCGCCCAAGGTTTGGGGTTGCCTAACGATAGCCCTGCGGCACGGCCATCGATCTTTAACGATGATGATGAATTTGCGTTGCTGACCCCGCATGACGAATTTCTGTTGCGAATGTTATATGACGCGCGCCTACAAATTGGCATGACACCAGATACCGCGCGTCCCACCGTGCGGCGCATCGCGGCAGAGTATTTGGGAGGAGGGTCGAGTTGATAGAGCCGCCGGAAAAACGAAAATGACCACGATATGGTCTAGCTAATTCGGTAAATACGCAACATCTAACCCCTATCTGAAAAAACCAAAGAGTGTGTAACCCATGCCTATTTTTGATTTTCTGTCCGGACAGTTCATTGATGTCATTGAATGGACGGACGACACCCGCGACACCATGGTTTATCGGTTTGAGCGCCATGGGCACGAAATCAAATATGGTGCCAAGCTAACAGTGCGCGAAGGGCAAACCGCCGTTTTCATCCACGAAGGTCAGTTGGCCGATATTTTTACCCCTGGTCTTTATATGCTTGAGACCAACAACATGCCCGTCATGACCAGCTTGCAACATTGGCATCATGGGTTCAAATCGCCTTTCAAATCAGAAATTTATTTCGTCAACACCAATCGGTTTACCAACCTGAAATGGGGGACAAAAAACCCGATCATGTTGCGCGATGCCGAGTTTGGCCCTACGCGCATTCGCGCCTTTGGCACCTATACGGTTAAGGTGGCCGATGCGGGCCGGTTTATGACCGAAATCGTGGGGACCGATGGCGAATTTACCACCGACGAGGTGACCTTTCAAATCCGCAACATTATTGTGCAACAGTTCAACCAAACCGTGGCGGGATCGGGGATTGCCGTGCTTGATATGGCGGGAAACACAAATGAATTTGGTAAATTGATTGCGGAAAGAATTTCCGAAACCATCACGCAATATGGATTGGTTTTGCCGGAACTGTATATCGAAAATATCTCTCTACCACCTGCCGTTGAACAGGCGCTGGATCGCCGCACATCCATGGGTGTGGTGGGTGATATGGGGCGTTATCAACAATTCCAAACCGCCGAGGCGATGCGCGCCGCCGCCGAAAACCCCGGCGGTGGTGGGGGCATGGGTGCGGGCCTTGGTATGGGAATGGGCATGGCCATGGCAAACCAAATGGCCAATGCGGGCCCATGGGGGGCCGCCCCGCAACCACAACCAACCGCCGCCCCCGCCACGGCCCCGCCACCCCCGCCGGTGGAACATGTGTGGCACATCGCCGAGAATGGCCAAACCAAAGGCCCGTTTTCAAAGGCGGCTTTGGGGCGCATGGTCACATCCGGCGAGGTGACGCGCACCACCCATGTTTGGACGCAAGGCCAAGATGGGTGGAAACAGGCCGAAGATGTGACAGAGTTAGCGCAGCTTTTTACCGTTATGCCGCCGCCACCCCCACCGCCTATGGGTTAAGGTCGCGATCATCATCCCCTATAGGCCCGTAAATAAAACCCATGTCCGACCATACTGAAACTACCCCATCCCGCCCCCAGGCCGAACATCGTTTTCCGTGCGATAACTGTGGTGCGGATATGCGGTTTGCCCCGGGGGGTGATTATCTGATTTGCGATCATTGCGGGAACCAGCGCAATGTTGATGCCAATGACGATGACGCCGCGCAATCGGGACCATGGGGTAGCGATACCCCCGCGATTGTCGAGCTTGACTACGACGCAGCCATTGCCGCACAACTGCCTGCCCAGGAAATGGAGGAAACCCGCGTCAGCCACTGCCCATCCTGTGGTGCGCAGGTGCAATTTGAACCCGATGTTCATGCCACCGAATGCCCGTTTTGTGCAACGCCGGTGGTCACCGATACCGGCACCCACCGCCATATCAAACCCAAAGGCGTGATTCCATTTCAACTCACCGAACCGCAGGCGCACGATGCGATGAACACCTGGTTGGGGCGGTTGTGGTTCGCCCCAAACGGGTTACAAGAATATGCCAAAAAGGGGCGTAAAATGGATGGCATCTATGTGCCGTATTGGACGTATGATGCCGATACCGCAACGCGCTATCGTGGGCAGCGGGGCGATGCCTATTATGTCACTGTCAAAACAAAAGATGGGATGCGCCAAGAACGCCGCATTCGGTGGACCCCGGTGCGGGGTCAAGTGGCGCGATTTTTCGATGACATTTTGATCCTTGCCTCGCGCAGTTTACCTAAAAAATATGCTGACCGGTTGGCATCGTGGGATTTAAGCAAATTAGATACCTATCGCCCCGAATTCCTCTCGGGGTTTCGCGCCGAAGGTTACACAGTGCAGCTTAACGAAGGTATGGAAGAAGCGAAGGCTGTGATGGAACGCCAAATTCGCCGCGACATCCGCCGTGACATTGGCGGTGATGAACAACGCATCGGTAACATGCAAACCCGCATTTCCGATGTGACGTTCAAACATATTTTACTGCCAATCTGGGTGGCGGCGTATAAATATCGGGATAAATCATATCGTTTTGTCGTTAATGGCCAAACCGGTGAGGTGCAGGGCGAACGCCCCTGGTCGGTGATCAAAATTGCCCTGGCTGTGGCGTTGGTGCTTGGCGTGGTTGCCGTGGGGTTTTACCTGGTGGAAACTTACGGCTAAACGCACATATCAACCGGTTCAAAGGATTATGCCATGTTGTTGTGCGCGGGTGAGGCGTTGATCGACATGCTGCCCCGCACATTAGACAATGGGCAAAATGTTTTTGCCCCCTATCCAGGTGGATCGGTGTTTAACACGGCGGTTGCGGCGGCGCGTTTGGGGGTGGACACCGCATTTTTTACTGGACTGTCAACCGATCTGTTTGGCCAACAATTAGACCATGTATTGCACACCAATGGCATAGATGGCGGTTTGATCGCGCGGTCCGCACGGCCCACGACACTGGCCTTTGTGACATTGACCGAGGGGCAGGCCAAGTATGCCTTTTACGATGAAAATACCGCCGGACGCATGGTTGCGGTGGCCGATTTGCCGGATTTGCCGCCCGGCCTGTCTGCGGTATTTTTTGGCGGGATCAGTTTGGCCGTGGACCCATGTGCCGAAACCTATGCAACCCTTGCTGACCGTGCGGCGGATGCGGGTAAATTGGTGATGGTTGACCCGAATATCCGTCCCGATTTTATTTCCGATCATGCCCGGTATCGCGCACGAATGGATCGGATGTTTGCCGCCGCAGATGTGGTCAAAGTATCAGACGAAGATTTGCGTTGGTTAACCAGTGATGGGGATATTGCAACGGGGGCACAGGCGGTGCGCGCCAAAGGCCCTGGTTTTGTTTTGGTCACGCAAGGGGCGGATGGGGTAACGGCCTTTTCCCCCGCGGGGGTGCTGCATGTTCCGGCGCGCGATGTTGTGGTGGTTGATACTGTGGGGGCGGGCGATACCTTTAATGCCGGATTTTTGGCAGGGCTGGCCGAGGCCCACGTATTATCGAAATCCGCCGTGCCCACGTGGGATGATGATACCCTGCGCACAGCATTGGCGTTAGGTGTGAATGCAGCGGCAATTACCGTAGGCCGCGCCGGGGCCAACCCACCCAAGCGTGACGATGTGCGATGAGGGCGTTGTTGCAGCGGGTGCGCAACGCGCGGGTCGAGGTTAACGACGCAACAATCGGCAAAACCGGCGCGGGCCTTTTGATACTAATCTGTGCAATGAATGGCGATACGCGAGGTGAGGCGCAAAAACTGGCCCTGAAAATTGCCAAATTGCGAATCTTCAACGATGAAAACGGAAAAATGAATCGATCGCTGCTTGACACAGGCGGGGGTGCCTTGGTGGTTAGCCAATTTACACTTGCCGCCGATACATCGCGCGGCCATCGTCCTGGGTTTTCGGCCGCTGCGCCGCCCGATGTGGCACAATCGCTGTATCATATGTTTGCCGCAGATTTGGCCGAATTGGGGGTTTATGTGGAAACCGGCCAATTCGGGGCGGACATGGCGGTTAGCCTGGTTAATGATGGGCCGGTGACAATTTGGGTTGAGGTTTAGGTGCCCCACCCCCTAACGCATCACAGATAGGTGAAAATCATCACACGGTCCCCCTTATATTTACCCACTTTGCAGCTTGTTCATAACGCTGCTACCATTGGTTTATGGTAGAACACACCACATTCTTTGATGAAATGTCCGGCACGCAAAGCGGGGCTGCGGACCCTCGTGCGCCATACGCATTATATCGACATTGGTTCGACGGCGAAGATTTGCGCGAGCTGCGCAAAAAATCGACCCAGGCGGAACAATTTTTTCGGCGCACGGGCATTACCTTTAACGTTTATGGTGACACGCAGGCCGATGAACGTTTAATACCGTTCGATATTGTGCCGCGCATTTTATCGGGGCGCGAATGGTCACGTTTGGCCAAAGGCATCGAACAACGTGTGCGCGCCATCAATGCGTTTTTATACGATATTTATCATCGACAGGAAATTTTGCGCGCCGGGCGTATCCCGTTGGATTTGATCGCAAAAAATGATGCATTTTTACCGCATATGATCGGTGTTGCCCCCCCGGGCAATGTCTATACCCATATTGTGGGAATTGATCTGGTGCGCACGGGGGAAAACGAATTTTATGTGTTAGAGGACAACGCCCGCACCCCATCGGGGGTGTCTTATATGTTGGAAAATCGGGAAACGATGTTGCGTATGTTTCCCGAATTGTTCAGCCGGATCAAAGTTCAACCTGTGCAACAATATCCGTTGAATTTGCGCCGATCATTGGCCGCATGTGCCCCGCGCGTGTGTTCAAAAGATTGCACCGTGGCGGTTTTAACCCCGGGCATTTACAATTCTGCCTATTTTGAACACGCATTTTTGGCCGATCAAATGGGTGTGGAATTGGTCGAAGGCAATGATTTGCGGGTGGTTCATGGCAAAATCGCCATGCGCACAACCCAAGGGTTCAAGCCCATTGATGTGCTTTACCGCCGTGTTGATGATGCGTTTTTAGACCCCTTAAATTTTAACCCCAACAGTTTTTTGGGCATTCCCGGGGTGATGGATGTGTATCGCGCCGGCGGGATTACATTGGCCAATGCTCCCGGCACCGGCATTGCCGACGACAAAGCGATTTATAGCTATATGCCTGATATTGTGGAATTTTATACCGGTGAACGCGCGATTTTGCAAAACGTCCCTACCTGGCGATGTTCCGAGGCCGCGGCACTGTCATATGTGCGCGATCATCTCTCGGAATTGGTGGTGAAAGAGGTGCATGGATCGGGCGGATACGGTATGTTGGTTGGCCCCGCCGCATCAAAAAAAGAATTGTCCGCGTTTCGGGCAAAGTTAGACGCCAAACCTGCCAATTATATCGCCCAACCCACCTTGGCGTTGTCAACCGTGCCGGTGTTGGCACAAAAAGGTTTGGCGCCGCGCCATGTCGACCTGCGCCCATTTGTATTGATGGCCCCCGATCAGATCACGATTACCCCAGGGGGCCTGACGCGCGTGGCGTTAAAACAAGGATCGCTGGTGGTGAATTCCAGCCAGGGCGGCGGCACCAAAGACACCTGGGTGTTGGAGGAATAGGCAATGCTGGGCAAAACCGCCGGTGGTCTGTTTTGGATGTTCCGCTATCTTGAACGATCCGAAAACATCGCCCGTTTGATCGAGGCGGGGTTTCGCATTGCCTTAACGCGCCCCGACGGTGCCGATGATGAATGGCAAAGCGTGTTACAAACCGCCGGGGTCGATGGGCCGTATGCCGACCGCCATGGTGGGCTTGAGGCAGGGAAAGCCATTGATTTTTTGCTGCGTGATTCCGCAAACGTATCCTCGGTCATGTCATCCATCGCGGCGGCGCGGCACAATGCACGATTGGTGCGCACCGCAATCACCCGCGAAGTGTGGGAGGCCGTGAACGACACATACATGACGTTAAAACAGCGGCTGCACCGGCCGGTGCCCACCCGCGATTTGCCTGAGGTTTTGGGCACGATCCGCCAACATTCGGCCCTGGTGCGTGGGGCGCTGCATGGCACGATGTTACGCAACGATGTTTTTGATTTTTGTAGACTGGGCACATTTTTAGAACGCGCCGATAACACAGCGCGCATTTTGGATGTTAAATACTATGTTTTATTGCCCTCCATTAGCCAAATTGGATCGTCACTTGATAATGTTCAATGGGAAACAATTCTGCGTTCGGTTGCCGGTTATCGCGCTTATCGTTGGATTGCACAGGGTGAACCTACGCCCATGGGCATTGCGAATTTTTTGATTTTCGATGGGCGTATGCCGCGCAGTTTGGTGTTCTCGGTGCATAAAATTGCCGCAAATATGCGATACCTGGAACACGTCTATGAAACGCGCCACCCGTGCCACGATCAAATTGATACTTTGACCATGCGTTTAACGTATGGATCCATCGAACGGGTGTTCGAGGACGGCCTGCACGAATTTATCACCGATTTTTTAGGCGATATTGCGCATCTTGGGGCCACGATTGAACGTGATTATCGGTTTTTAGGGTAATGATGCATCTTACGATCCAACATACCACGACCTATCGTTTTGAAGTCGCCCCCGCCTATGGTTTGCAACAGTTGCGCCTAACCCCGCAAAATGGGGCCGGGCAAACTGTGATAGATTGGGCCGTAACCATCGACGGCGGCGAAATACAAACGGAATTTACCGACCATCACCAAAACCACGTATCTTTAATATCGTTTGACCCAGATGTGCCCGCCCTTACCCTACATTGCCAAGGGTCCGTTGAGACCAAGGATTTATCTGGTATCGTGGGCAAACACAGCGGGTTTGCCCCGCTTTGGGTTTTTATGCAGCCCACGGAATTAACCCGCGTTGGCCCGAAACTGCGGCGGTTGATGAAAACCGTGCGCGATGATGACGAGGATCAACATATTGCGCGCCTGCATTCCCTGTCAGAACATATTTTAGAACACGTCCCCTATACACGCGGGGCAACCGATGCGTTGACCACCGCAGAAGACGCGGTCGAACACGGCGGCGGTGTGTGCCAGGACCATGCCCACGTTTTTATCGCCGCCGCACGTGCGATGGGATACCCCGCGCGCTATGTTTCGGGGTATTTGCTTCTTAAAGATCAGGCGCAACAACACGCCACCCACGCCTGGGCCGAGGTGCACATTGACCCCTTAGGTTGGGTGGGATTTGACGTATCAAATGGTATGTCACCGGATGCACGTTATGTGCGTGTGGCAACGGGGGCCGATTATCGCGACGCCGCCCCGATTTCAGGGGTGCGTTTGGGCGATGGGGGTGAAGTGATGTCTGTCGATATTCATATGCACCAACAGTAATCTTGTGCCTAAGTTCTTGCGATGAAATTAGAAATCCAAGTTTTCCACGCTTAGCGCATTGGCCTGAATAAAATCGCGGCGGGGCTCAACCACGTCGCCCATCAGCTTGGTGAAAATATCGTCGGCCTCGGCCACATCGTCGATTTTAACCTGCAATAATGTGCGGGCCTCTGGGTCCAGTGTGGTTTCCCACAACTGATCGGGGTTCATTTCGCCCAGGCCTTTATATCGCTGCATCTGCTGCCCCTTGGCGCCGTCGTCCAGGATTGTTTGCAACAGTTCGGTGGGGCCGTGGATAATTTGGGTGCGGTCTTTGCGGGTCAGGTGCGCGGGATCACGATAAACATCACGCGTTTGCCCGCCGATTTCGGCCAATTTTCGCGCCTCGCCTGATCGCAAAACGGCCCCGTCCAGCGTGCGCATTTCCTCAACCCCCCGCAGAATACGCGACAGGCGAATGCCGTGGTCTTGGGTTATGCGCCCTGTCCAGCCGCGTTCATACTCAACGGCCACTTGATCCAAGCGACGCGCCACATCTGTTGCCACACCGGCCAAATCGGCATCGGCTGCGCCCGTATCAAACGCACCGGCCAACGCGGCTTGTTCCACGATATGGCGCGGATAGTGCGTGGGAAAGGCATCCAACACACGCTTGAATTGCCGTGCGCCGTCAACCACCCGGTGCAAATCTTGGCCCGCGATCGCCTCACCCGTCGGTAGATTTAGAACCGTGCCTTCAATGCCTTGGTCAATCAGGTAATCCTCAAGCGCATGTTGATCTTTCAAATACACCTCGGATTTTCCGCGCGACATTTTGTAAAGCGGCGGTTGCGCGATATAAAGGTAACCGCCTTCGATAATCTGCGGCATTTGGCGGAAAAAGAATGTCAACAGCAGCGTGCGAATATGCGCGCCGTCCACATCGGCGTCGGTCATAATGATGATTTTATGATAGCGCAGCTTGGAAATATCGAATTCATCGCGCCCGATCCCCGTGCCCAGTGCCGTGATCAGCGTGCCGATTTCCTGGCTTGATAGCATCCGATCAAAGCGGGCGCGTTCCACATTCAAGATTTTACCGCGCAGGGGCAGAACCGCCTGATTATGGCGTGACCGGCCTTGTTTGGCCGAGCCGCCCGCACTGTCGCCCTCAACCAGAAACAGCTCGGATTTTGCGGGATCTTTTTCCTGACAATCGGCCAATTTCCCGGGCAGGGACGCGATGTCCATCGCGGTTTTGCGGCGGGTCAGCTCGCGCGCTTTGCGCGCGGCTTCGCGTGCTAGGGCGGCCTCAACAATTTTGGCGACGATGTGTTTGGCCTCGGTTGGGTGTTCTTCAAACCATTCGGCCAGCTTTTCGTTCATCAGGCCCTCAACGGCGGGGCGCACCTCGGAACTGACCAATTTGTCTTTGGTTTGGCTGCTGAACTTTGGGTCGGGCACCTTGACCGATAAAACACAGGTCAACCCTTCGCGCGCGTCGTCGCCGGTAAAGGCGACCTTTTCGCGTTTCGCAATGCCCGACGCATTGGCATATAGGTTGATTGTGCGCGTCAACGCGCCGCGAAACCCGGCCAGGTGGGTGCCCCCGTCGCGTTGGGGGATGTTGTTGGTAAAGGGCAGCACGGTTTCGTGGTAACTGTCGTTCCACCACATGGCCAATTCCACGCTGATGCCATCGCGTTCGCCATGCACATGAATCGGTTCCCCCATCAGCGGGGTTTTGGAACGATCAAGATATTTGACAAACTCACGCACCCCGCCGTCATACATCATCTCTGCCCGCAGAGGGGTGGCGGGGCGTGCATCTTCTAATACGATTTTGACGCCTGAGTTCAAAAATGCCAATTCGCGCAGGCGATTTTCCAGCGTTTTGAAATTATAGTCGAGGTTGGAAAATGTATTGGTCGAGGCCAGAAACCGCACCTGCGTGCCGGTGCGCCCCCCTGCGTCACCCACGACCACCAAATGTTGTGTGGTTTCGCCGTGTTCAAAGCGGGCAAAATGTTCTTTGCCGTCGCGCCAAACGCGCAAATCCAACCAATCCGATAGCGCGTTAACGACCGAAACACCCACGCCATGCAACCCGCCGGAAACTTTATAAGAATTTTGGTCAAACTTTCCGCCCGCGTGCAGTTGGGTCATGATAACCTCGGCGGCGGAAACGCCCTCGTCCTCATGGATGCCGACGGGAATGCCGCGGCCATTGTCATTGACCGAAACACTATTGTCGGCGTGAATTTTCACCACAACCTCGGTTGCGTGGCCGGCCAGGGCCTCATCAATGCCGTTATCGACAACCTCATAAACCATGTGGTGCAGGCCGCTGCCGTCATCGGTGTCGCCGATATACATGCCAGGGCGCTTGCGAACCGCCTCTAACCCTTTGAGAACTTTAATAGAATCGGCGCCATAATTTTCTTCTGCGGGGTGTGCTTGAACCATGTGACGCTGTGCCTGATTTATTTGATATTGTTTTATATTTAGTGGGTTTTAAAACACGTTGCGTTCCCACCAAAGCAAATCTTAGGATGAATACGCTTTTCTGCCTTTACCTAAAATATACTACAATAAATTTCTAGTTTTTGGCAAGTACTGGATCACCCCAACGCCAACTAAAATAATGATATATTAGAAATGTTGACGCAAAACCGATGAAACTTCCCATTAAGACGTCGCTTACAAAATGCTGAGCGATAATCACACGGCTTATGGCCACAACACTGGCGAGGCCAAATAGTAAAGTTTTTGGCAATTTCGGAAAAAGTAATGCAAAAATTGTCATTGCTGACCAAATAGCCTGTGAATGCCCTGAGGGAAAACTGTTCATTCCAAAATCCATATTAAACGGTAGAAACCCATACAGGTTATCATTGAAGTAGAGCCAAGGGCGATAGCGCCCGATCATGACTTTTAAGATATTTATAAAAATTCCTGTTATCATCAAAGATGTGATGCCAAACCAGCAGGCATAAATATAATGTGTATAGTTAAAATGAAGCGTAAAGAATTTATAAATCAGCAATGCGATTAAGGGTATTCCAAATACACCAAACCAAAAATGTGCTTTTCCAATATTTGTTATCACACTGAAAATTTGATAAATGCCTGATGGTAAGTTTTCATGAATATAAATAGCGACCCAAAGATCAATCCACGCATAACAAATCAAACATAAAGAAAAGACCGTTATAAATGTAAGGAATAATATTTTTTTCATCAGCTTTATTTGAATCTCACGAATAAATAGAGGCAAGGTTTTGTTACATTCCTCTTAGCTAGTAGTTGGTCAGACCAATCACCACGGCCACAAGTATCAAAAGACCGCCGGCAATTTGATTCGTTCTTTTTAGCGCATGGGGCGAGCTGATCAAACGCCGGGCGCGATCCACAAACAACGCAAAACCCATATTGCCAACCAACGGCACCACCATCGAAATCACCCCAATCGCCACAACATCGGTGGGGCGCACACGGGTCAAATCGAAAAACCCCGGCAACATGCCCATGTAAAACAAAATGGCTTTTGGGTTAGCCAAAATCGCGGCCAACCCTGCGGCAAATCCGGCCCATACCCCCGGTTGGTTCAGCTTGCTGTTGGCATCAATTTTTGTGTGCGCATGGCGGATCAACACCACACCCATGGCCGCAAATACCCCCACCGCCAGCCAGCGTAAGGCCACCATCACCCAGGGATAGCTGGCCACCACCCACGACAGGCCCAACACCGCCAACACAGACCACACCGTGTCGCCCAACGCGACACCGATCATCAACGGTACCGCCCCCATGACGCCATGGGCCAACGTTCGGGCCGTCAATGCCAACCACACCGGCCCCGGCGTTAGGAACAGCACAAACAACGCCCCGGCATAAAGCGCAAGCTGCGACAGGGTCAACGTCATGGGGTGGGATGCTCCGTCACGATGCTTTCACCGGCGTTTTGACGCACTTCGACATATTGCGCACGGGGGCCGAGGGGGCCAAACAAATCAACCTCTGTGCCGGTCATCCAGGCCTGACATTCCAGCGCACAGATTTCATCGAACAGTGCGGCGCGCCGATCTGTGTCTAAATGGGCGGCGACCTCATCCAACAAAACCACAGGCGCGCCGCCGGTTTCTGCGCGTAGCGCGCGCACATTGGCCAGGATCAGCGATAGCAAAAGCGCCTTTTGTTCGCCGGTTGAACATTGGCGGGCAGGCACATTTTTTTCGATATAGATTGCATGTAGATCCGCGCGATGGGGGCCAACCAGGCTACGGCCCGCCGTGCGATCACGCGGGCGGCTTTCGGCCAAGGCTTGCGCCAAATCATCGGCGTTTTGTGCAACGTCGCTGTCCAATGTTAGGCCCGCCGTGGGAAAGGCCGTCGCAGCCTTTGATTGCCCCGCGGTAAGACGATCAATCGCTAAAAGACGGTTTTGTGTTATGGCAACGCCTGCCTGGGCCATCCGCATTTCAAGCGCATTATACCAGCGCGGATCGTCCACCTGATCTTTTAATAATTTGTTCCGGTTACGCATGGCTTTTTCATAAGTCACGACAAATTCGGCATGGTTTGGGCAAAAGCTCATCGTTATGCGATCCAAAAATCGGCGGCGGCCTTCGGCACCTTCAATCCAAAGCCTGTCTTGCGATGGAACCAACCATACTAGGCGCAGATGCTGCGCTAATGCGGTGCGCGTTGCCGCTTTGCCATTTAAGCGTGTGGTGCGGGGGTGGGCCGGTTCGACGTTTAATTCCACCTCATGGTTTATATCAGGCCCCGCAAGATCAGCGCGAATTTTCCACCCAATCGTATCGGGGCGGTAAAACATGTCTTCGGTCGGGGCGTTGCGCAACCCACGCCCCGGCGACAAAAGCGAAACAGCCTCAATCAAATTTGTTTTACCTGCCCCATTTTGCCCATGCACGACAATGGGCCGCCCATCAAGGGTAAGGGCCGCGCGGCGATGGCTGCGGAAATGGGATAATTTAAGAAACGTGACAAACGCCATCGTGAAACCTGCATACCCATTTTATGCACGGCCGTATTTCGGGCAAGGGTATTTGCGCCCGCTGTTACGTGCATATCCGCGTTGGTCAGACGCGCATGGGCATAACAACATAAATCGCCGAAGGATCATCCCCTTCGCGCATAAGCGTAGGTTCGGTAGAGGAAGAAAACAGAAAAACAGCGTTTTCGCGATCTACCTGCCCCGCAATTTCAAGCAGGTATTTTGCATTAAACCCGATCTCAAGTTGCTCATCCGCGTATGCCACGGCCAGCTCTTCCTCTGCCGCGCCGGCGTCGGGGGCGTTGACGGATAGCACCAGGCGATCCTCGTCCAATGTCAATTTCACGGCGCGGGATTTGTCAGGGCTGACTGTGGAAACCCGATCCACTGCTTTTACGAAATCGGCGGCGTCAACCTCCATCTTGCGGGCGTTTGATGTTGGGATTACCCGCATGTAATCGGGAAATGTGCCGTCAATCACCTTTGATGTTAGGGTGATGGTGGGGGTCGCAAATCGCACTTTGGTATCGGACACGGACACGGCAATTTCGGTTTCGTCATCGTCTAACAATTTGCGAATTTCGCCCACTGTTTTTCGGGGCACAATCACACCGGGCATATCGGTCGCCGCTTCGGGCAGATGTGTGTCGATCCGCGCTAATCTGTGCCCGTCGGTTGCAACAGCGCGCAGCACTGTGCCCTCTTCGGTATCTGCGGTGTGGAAATATACACCATTGAGGTAATAGCGGGTTTCTTCCGTTGAAATGGCAAACTTTGATTTGTCAAATAGCCGCCGCAAAGCAGGCGCCGTGGCCGCAAAATTGGCATCATATTCCGTGTTTGCCATTATGGGGAAATCTTCCTTGGGCAAGGTTGCAAGTTTGAAATGCGATCGCCCTGCCTGCACCATCAGTTGATTTTCCGCGCTGTTTTCCGATAGTTCGACCAACGCCCCATCGGGCAGTTTTCGCACAATTTCGTGCAACATGGTGGCTGATACTGTTGTCGCCCCGCCGCGTTCAATTTGTGCGGTGGCTTTGTCAACCACCTCTATATCCAAATCGGTGGCGCGAAATCGCACAGTGTCGGAATTATCGTCGGCCTCAATCAGCACGTTGGAAAGAATGGGAATCGTGTTGCGCCGTTCCACAACCGATTGTGCCTGAGAAACGGCGCGTAACAGCACCGCACGCTCTATTGAAATTTTCATGCCTATTGGCTCCGACAACGTATGGGAAATTCAGACTAATTCTTTTCCCGTTATGTGCAACGATTTTTCAATGAATGGTTTTATTTTGCGTCTGTCGTCAACCCATAACTGTTTGAATGGTGCATCATGCCTCAAGCATCCGGCGCAATAATTCTGCATCTTCGGAAATTTGACTATCAAGTGTCATTAAATCTTCGATTTTGCGAATACCATATAGCACTGTGGTGTGATCCCGCCCGCCCAGTTTCCGCGCGATTTCTGGCAGGCTGCGTTGCGTAAGACGTTTGCAAAGATACATGGCCATTTGCCGCGGTCGCGCGACCGATCGCATGCGGCTGGACCCTAAAATATCGGCCTGGCGAATGTTATAATATTCGCAGGTTTTTTTGATGATCTCATCCACTGTAACCTTTTTGTCGGTCGCACGCAGAATATCGGCCAAGCAATCCTGGGCCATGTCGAGCGTGATTTCTTTGTTCACCAAATCGGCAAAGGCAAATAGCCGGGTCAGCGCGCCTTCGATCACGCGGATGTTGGTTGAAACCTTTTGGGCGATAAATTCCAATACATCATCGGTTATGCGGATGGATGGGTTTTTGGCCCGCGCGGTTTCGGCCTTGTGCTGCAAAACCCCTAAACGCAGTTCGTAATCGGTGGGGTGCAGATCCACAACCAAACCACATTGCAGACGCGATGCAATGCGGGCGTCCAATTCATCCATATCCACCGGTGCGCGGTCGCCAGAAATGACAATTTGTCGGCCTTCTTCGACAAGGGCATTGAATGTATGAAAAAATTCCTCTTGGGTTGAGGTTTTGCCAGCGATGAATTGCACGTCGTCGACCATTAACACATCGACGGATCGGAACAGTTGTTTGAATCCCATGGTATTTTGTTCGCGCAGGGCACGCACGAATCGATACATGAATTGTTCTGCCGATAAATACAAAATCCGTGCCTCGGGGTGGCGTGCGCGCAAATCCCACGCAATCGCATGCATCAGGTGCGTTTTGCCCAGGCCAACACCGCCATAAAGAAACAGCGGGTTAAACGCGACTTCGCGGTCCTCGGCCACACGTTTGGCGGCGGCATGGGCCAATTCGTTTGGTTTTCCCACCACGAAATTTTCAAAAGTAAATGAAGGGTTCAATGTGGCCCCCGGCAGTGGCGTATCGGATTGCGACCCCGCCTGTGCCGGATGGGGCATGCGTTCGGGCCCTTTGGGTTTTGTGGGGGCGGGGTGCGCCGATGATGCCGCGCCATTCACAGTTTCGGTGCACGCCGGCATATGGGGGGCAACGTTAAATTCCACACGGTCCGCGCCCACCCCGGCCGAAACAAGGTGACGTAGGATCAGATCGCCAAAATTTTGCGATACCCAGGCCCCGATGAAATTGGTGGGAACATGAAAAAATGCTGTATTGCCTTCAAACCGATCAAACGCGATGGGATCAATCCAGGCCGAAAAATTGTTCCGTCCGATCGAATTTAACAAGGTATTTCGAACATTTTCCCATACATCGTGTGTCATAGAATATTCCTATCCTTTTTCTTTTTGTGGCCACCTGGCCATTTTTTCGTTTCTTTTGTCGCTTGCGCCGGGCTTTTCCGCCGCCATGGTCTGACTATTGCCACAGACCAGGTGGTCCGCCGCACGCCCCCTTTCAAAATATAATTTGTCACCACACAGCACGAAATTTTCCAATCGGGCGTGCAGATCCGTTTGGGATGATTCACAACAAAAAAGGGGATTTAGAAAACAACATCTTAGGCACAAAAATGCATAGCCCTAAGCATTGGAAGGTAGTCAAAATATCACGATATAACAACGCATTACAATATATTTGGATGTAATCCCTACATCCTACATAAATGCATTTTTGTCGCCGTGATTCGTATTGAGTTTGCCCATTGCTTTATATGTTGTTGCTCAATCACCCCCCAGGTGTTTGAATTCCAAAAGTAAGCTAAGAGGAATGATGGGCAGTCTGCAACGACTCTTCACGCTTGACAAAGCGATTGATCACCGCGAATCTTTGAAAAATCCTTTAAGATATTGCTAAAAAATAGTTTTATTTTCGCCTTGTCTTTCAGGGTGTGTGGGATAAATCCGCCGCAAACCGGTAACCATAAGCGCCCAAAGCATGGGCAACCGCACCCCCGATTCGGGGTATCCTTTACGGAAAAACACCATGCGGCACTGTGGCATGACGTGGGCAATACACACACACTATGCAATCATGTATAAAGTCTTGCAGGGTGCACCGCCGCCAAGCAAGATCATCGTATGGAAACATCTGCCGCAATCCAAAGGAAACCCACCATGGCCGATATAAACCGGGGGGATAGGCCGCTATCCCCGCATTTGACGATTTATCGCCCACAACTAAATTCGATTACGTCGATTTTGAACCGCATTACGGGCAACGCCCTGTTGGTGGGGGCGGGTTTGGTGATTTGGTGGTTGGTTGCCGCCGCAACGGGGCCCGCGGCATTTGCCATCGCGAATCGCGCCATTACATCGGTTTTAGGGAATTTGGTGATGATCGGGTC
This sequence comes from uncultured Jannaschia sp., assembly GCA_937916365.1. Lineage (GTDB taxonomy): Bacteria > Pseudomonadota > Alphaproteobacteria > Rhodobacterales > Rhodobacteraceae > JANSYL01. Next base: position 24,000 of record CALFSY010000240.1, read on the forward strand.
GCTTTGGGCGCTATGGTATCATACGCTGGGCGGTGTGCGACACCTGATCTGGGATATGGGCCTGGGGCTGGATATGGCCACCGCCGACAGAATGGGGTGGGCCATCATTGGCGGGTCGGTTGTGTTGACCGCGCTGACCTTGATTTTAATATAATAAGGATAAACACCAATGGCATTTTTAACCGATCGTAAACGTGTGGTGGGGTTGGGCACCGCCAAAACCGGCACGGGGCATTTTTGGGCAATGACCGTGACATCGGTGGCGCTGTTGATTTTAACGCCGCTTTTCCTGCTGATCTTTGCGCCGTTGTTGGGGGAACCACTGGAAACTGTTATTGCGCGTCTGTCGCGGCCTGTGCCTGCGTTGATTATGGCGGCAATGTTGATCGTGGGATTTCATCATTTTCGGCTTGGCGTCACAACATTGATCGAGGATTATGTGCAGGGGCGGGCGCGTAAAATCACGATCCTTGCCATGACCATTCTAAGTTATGGCCTGATGGGGGCGGGTTTGGTTGCCCTGGCCCAAATTGCATTGTAATTTTTTAGGGAGATATACATGGCCAATATTGAAACAGAGTTGAAACAAATTGCTGAACGTATTGAACAACAGGCAGACCGCATTTTAACAGAAGAAGCAACTAAAATGGCAATCGTTTCGCCATTTTTGCGAATTCTAGGATATGATACATCGAACCCTTCGGAAGTAATTCCGGAATTTACAGCGGATGCAGTTGGCAAAAAAGGTGAAAAAGTTGATTATGCTATTTTGCTAGATAATGAGATAGTTATGCTGGTCGAGTGTAAAAAATTGGGAGTTGCGCTTGATCGAAAACATCTTGCTCAGCTTTATAGGTATTTCTCTGTCACTAGTGCACAATTTGCATTACTAACAAATGGTCAAATTTTTGAATTTTATGCATCCCTAGAGGAGCAAAATAAGCTCGACAAAAAGCCGTTTTTCATACTTGATTTACTCAAATTAAATAACCGTGATATTGTAGAGCTTGAAAAGTTTGAAAAAACACGTTTCGATACAGCAAATATCCTCCGTAACGCTGAACGGTTGAAGTATGTATCAAGTATTAAAAAGTTTTTATCCTCACAAGTTGATGAACCCTCTGATGAATTTACTAAATTTGTTGCATCTAATGTTTATGAAGGAAGGGTAACTCAATCAGTTAGAGAAACTATCGAATGGGCAACTAAAATTGCCTTTAATGAGTTTATAACTGAAAAAGTTCATTCGCGTTTATCGTCGGCCTTACAAAATTCGTCTAATGAAAAACTAGAAGACTTAGATGGAGAAGTATCCGAAGATGAGATTATTACAACCCCAGAAGAAATCGAAGGTATGATAACCATTCGTTCCATCGTGCGCGATATATTAGACCCTAGCCGCGTCGATTTGCGAGATGCTAAAAGCTATTGTGCAGTATTGATTGATGATAATAATCGCCAACCTTTGGCACGTATGCATTTTAATCGCAAACAGTGGTATCTGGGTCTTTTTGATAAAGGTATAGAAAACCGAGTGGCAATTTCAAGTTTAACGGATATTTTCAAATACGCGGAACCGCTGCGGGAAACCGCAAAACGTTATGTGAAATAAGGATAAGGTTAAGTGTCCTATGGAATCTTATGATTTGACCCATCATCATTATGACGTCGTTGTTATTGGGGCCGGTGGCTCGGGCCTGCGCGCGACGTTGGGTATGGCCGAACAGGGCCTGAAAACCGCGTGCGTGACCAAGGTTTTCCCCACGCGGTCGCACACTGTGGCCGCCCAAGGGGGTATTGCGGCTTCGCTCGGCAATATGGGCCCCGATCATTGGCATTGGCATATGTATGACACGGTCAAGGGATCAGACTGGTTGGGCGACACAGACGCGATGGAATACCTGGCGCGTGAGGCACCAAAGGCGGTGTATGAGCTGGAACATTACGGCGTGCCGTTTTCGCGCACCGAGGCAGGCAAAATTTACCAACGCCCCTTTGGCGGCCACACCACCGAATTTGGCGAAGGCCCCCCGGTGCAGCGCACCTGCGCCGCCGCCGATCGCACGGGCCATGCAATTTTGCACACCCTTTATGGCCAATCGTTGAAAAACAATGCGGAATTTTACATCGAATATTTTGCCACCGATCTGTTGATGACTGATGCGGGCGAATGTGTGGGCGTCGTGGCGTGGAAACTCGATGACGGCACGTTGCATGTTTTTCACGCCAAAATGGTGGTGCTGGCCACCGGTGGGTATGGCCGCGCGTATTTTTCCGCGACATCTGCGCATACCTGCACTGGCGATGGCGGCGGCATGGTGGCGCGGCAGGGCCTGCCCCTCCAAGATATGGAATTTGTGCAGTTTCACCCCACCGGTATTTATGGTGCGGGCACCCTGATTACCGAAGGCGCACGGGGTGAAGGCGGATACCTAACCAACGCCGAGGGGGAGCGGTTTATGGAACGCTATGCCCCCACATACAAAGATCTGGCCAGCCGCGATGTGGTTTCTCGCTGTATGACATTGGAAATCCGCGAAGGGCGCGGTGTGGGCCAAGACGGCGATCATATCCATTTGCATCTGAATCACCTGCCGCCCGAAACGTTGGCCGAACGCCTGCCGGGTATTTCCGAATCGGCGCGCATTTTTGCGGGCGTTGATGTGCGCAAAGACCCCATTCCGGTGCTGCCCACCGTGCACTACAACATGGGCGGCATTCCCACGAATTATTGGGGTGAGGTGTTAACCCCCACACCGAATGATCCCGATCGCATTGTCCCTGGCCTTATGGCGGTGGGTGAGGCCGGATGCGCCAGCGTGCACGGCGCGAACCGCCTTGGATCGAACTCGTTGATTGATTTGGTGGTGTTTGGCCGCGCGGCGGCGATTAAGGCGGGCCAAGTCGTCGATCGTAACGCCGCCGTGCCCGATGCGCCGCAAGCCGCGCTCGACTATGCTCTGGGACGATTTGATGACATACGTCATGCTGCCGGTGCCACCCCAACGGCCGACCTGCGCCTTGAGATGCAAAAAACCATGCAGGCCGACGCCGCCGTGTTCCGCACCAACGAAACCCTGGCCCAGGGTTTGGAAAAAATGACCACCGTGGCCGCAAAGCTGGACGATCTGCACGTGACCGACCGATCCTTGATCTGGAATTCTGATTTGATGGAAACGTTGGAATTGACCAACCTGATGCCCAATGCGCTGGCCACGATTGCAGGCGCCGAGGCCCGCCACGAAAGCCGTGGCGCCCACGCGCACGAAGATTACCCTGATCGTGACGATGAACATTGGCGCAAACATTCTTTGGCGGCGGTTGATGGCGCGGCGGTTACGTTGTCGTATCGGCCTGTGCACCTAAACCCCCTGTTGGGCCATAACGAGGGCGGGATTGATTTGGATAAGATCAAACCCAAGGCGCGGGTGTATTGATGCGCGCAAGGGCAATAATCCTAATCCTTTTGCCGCTTGCCGCCTGTGTCCCCGCCCAGGATGCGGCCGATCAAATCGCACGGCAACAGGCCCGCACATTTGTAGATGGTGAGGTCGCGCGCCGCTTTCCCGGGGTTGATGCCACCCCCATCACCGATTGTGTGATTGATAATGCCTCGGCCCAGGAAATCCTAACCATTGCCGGTGGTGTCGCGTTGGGTAATACCGCCGGGGCGGGCCAAACGGTCACCACAATTTTGCAACGCCCACAGGTTTTGCAATGCGCGGCCAATCGCTATGCCACCGGTTTGTTGGGGGGATAGGATGAAATACGCCGCGATCCCCCTCCTATTGTTTGCATTGGTTTTAGCGGCCTGTGGCCCCCCACCGCCGATGACAGCGGCCCGTGCCGAACGGTTGTGCCGGGATGAGGCGCGCCAAGCCGATGGGTTTTCCGGCCGCGTTGGGGCCGGCGTCAGCTCGGACGGGCCGGTGGCGCGTGGGTCAATCACCATCACCAATGATATTTTTAACCCGCGCAGTGAACAAGAGGCGCTGAACGCCTGTGTCATCCGCCGGTTAGAGGGGCGCCCTGACCCCGTGCGATATGGCATCACCCTGGGCGGTGAAACATGATGAATGCCCCGATAAGGAGATCCGAGATATGGTTGAACTGACACTTCCGAAAAATTCGCGTGTTCAAAACGGCAAGACATGGCCCAAACCAGACGGCGCGGCAAATCTGCGGATGTTTCGGATTTATCGGTGGAACCCCGATGATGGCGATAACCCGCGCGTTGATACCTATTGGATTGACGCTGATGCCACGGGGCCCATGGTTTTAGACGCGCTGATTAAGATCAAAAACGAAATTGACCCAACGCTGACCTTTCGCCGATCGTGCCGCGAGGGGATTTGCGGGTCATGCGCGATGAACATTGATGGGGAAAATACGTTGGCCTGCACCCGCGGGATGGATGAAATCAACGGTGATATTAAAATCTATCCCCTGCCGCACATGCCAGTGGTCAAAGATTTGATACCGGACCTGACGCATTTTTATGCGCAACATGCCGCAATCATGCCGTGGTTGGAAACAAAAACACAGCGGCCCGAAACCGAATGGAAACAATCCATCGACGATCGCAAAAAGCTGGATGGGCTTTATGAATGTGTGATGTGTGCGTCGTGTTCTACCGCGTGCCCCAGTTATTGGTGGAACGGCGATCGGTATTTGGGGCCCGCGGCGTTGCTGCACGCCTATCGTTGGATCATCGACAGCCGGGATGAGGCAACGGGCCAGCGCCTGGACGATTTAGAGGATCCGTTCAAACTGTACCGGTGTCATACGATCATGAACTGCACCAAAACCTGCCCCAAAGGGTTAAACCCGGCCAAAGCAATCGCAGAGATCAAGAAAATGATGGTGGAACGTGTGGTGTGATATGGATACGCTCCTCCGCTTAACACCCAAAAAAATGCAATCAAAGCGTAGGGGCGTTTGCGCGTCTTAAATCGGACTATCTGCGGCGCTGGCGGGCACCAAAAACCGGCCCACAACGTGCTTTGCCCCCGCTTTATCAAAGGCCACGCCGATTTTATCACCTTCGATTGATGTAACGGCCCCATAGCCGAATTTTTGGTGAAACACGCGATCGCCATTTGAAAAGGCGCTGATCGCGGTGGCGTCAATGGTCATATGCTTGGCTTCGGTTGGTTGGTGTGTCCCGAATTGCCGTTGATTAGCCTGTAGCCGTTTCCACCCTGGTGAATTATAGACATCTGCGCGGGCGGCGGCCTCTTGCAGATCGCTACCGTGCATCATGCCTGCAATGGGCGAGGCGCTGGCCGCAATCCCGCCTTGGTGGCCATAAAGACCTGGTGGTGTTAACACCTCAACATCTGTGTCTGGCAATTCGTCGATAAAGCGTGATGGCATTTGGTTTTGCCATTGGCCATACACACGCCGGTTTCCGGCAAAGGATATTGTGCACACCTT
>CALFSY010000241.1 GCA_937916365.1 uncultured Jannaschia sp.
GCGGGTCTTCCAAATGTCACCCCTGGTATGGTTATTACACCCGCGCAAGCGGCGGAAATCTATCGCAATGATATTCAGCAATACATTGACGCCGTGAATAATGCGGTTGAAGTGCCATTATCCCAAAATCAATTCGACGCTTTAGTTTCCCTAATATATAATGCCGGGGAAACCGATTTTAGAAGAAGCAACCTTCTGCGCCGCTTAAACGCAGGCGATTATGAAGGGGCTGCCGATGAAATGCGTGATTGGCATAATGTCACGACACCCGACGGCGTGCGCCAACCCAGCCTTGGCCTTTATCGCCGCCGATCCGATGAATACCAAATGTTCATGCACGGCGATTATACCCGCAATTATCCCGAATTCGGCGAAGGCTTTACCACACCCCTTAACAAACGCCCCACCCCGCGCCCGACCGAACGGCAACGGTCGCAAAAACACGAACGCACCGAAAATCCCGCCACCCAGAATGATACAAATGATCCTGGGGCTGACGATACCTTTGATCATGGCGGCACACGTGGGATCGGCGCCGCGCTTGGCGGGGTACAGGGCGCCGCCCAAGCGGCGGGATCGGCCATGGGGGCGTTAACCGGCGCGTTGGGGTTTGGCGGGGGTATGCCGGCCTCAAAACATTTTGACGTAACACTTGGCATTGACGTGCATCCGTTTCCGCCCCTGGCGGGGGCGCCCACACCGGCACCTTATGTGGGCATTGTGTTTGACCCGTTCGAATATCTGTCGAACCTGGCGGATGCGATTGGCGGGGATGGATTTGCCGTTTCCGCTTTGCGTATGTTGGGCGGGTCTATCAAGGTCAATGGCCAACACAAAACCATGGCCGGCAGCGTGTCGATGAACATTCCGCACATCCCGTGGGTGGCAATGAACCAGGGCGAGGTGTTTATGGGATCATCGACGGTGTTGGTGGAAGGTGAACCTTTCACCTATGCTGCCTTGCCCACATTAACATGCTGGATTGCGGGTATGATTGCGCCCCCCCGCCCGCCTAAACCGAAAAAAACCGTTTCGCCAATGTTGCCCACAACGTTTGTCATACCATTACCATCGCCGCGACCGGTTATCGTAGGAGGCCCACCAACAATTAGTTTTATGGCCTTGCTTTTCAAGGCAGCGTTCAAGGTCTTGGGTAAAGCGTTCAAGGCGATTGGAAAAAAACTGAAATCTAAATTTCCTTGTAAAAAATGCTCGTTGATGCGGTTTCTTCCATTTGTTGGTAACCCCGTTGATGCAGCCACAGGCCAATCGATAAAAATCGAAGAAGATTTCATCATTGATGCAACATTACCCATTGAATTTACACGCATGAATTATGGGGATACTCAGGGGGGTGTTTTATTAGGTAGATATTGGAGCGACCCTTGGTCAGAACATTTAAGTTTTAATAATGGTCGCATTGATTTTCATACGGCAAATGCGCGGATTATCACATTTGATGACCCATATATGATAGGGGCCGAAGCAACCAACATCCACGCCCCCCAAAACCGATTGCGCCGCGAAGGACAGGATTATGTTATTTGGAACAATAACCACGGCGTGCATAAATGGTTTTCGCGATTTTCAGATGGAATATATAGATTAACTAAAATCGTAGATCAAAACAATAATGCATTATCGTTTTACTATAAAAACCCAACATACGAAGCCCCACAATATGCCTTAAGTCACGTTGAACACACAGATGGGATAACTTTGTCTGTTGACACTGATTCACAGGGGCGCGCATTGTCAATCCGCCGCGTGATGTCTGATGGCAATACATTGGAATTGATCGGATATAGCTATGATGAAAAAGGCTTTTTAATCGAAGCACGCAAACCCAATGGGTATTGCGAGCGCTATAATTATAATACAGATGGTCTAATGTCGAGCCTGAGTTATAATGATGAATACGAAACAGCCTACCTTTATACCAAAGATGGTCGCATACATTCGGTCCAATCTACCACGCAATACTATAATGATCGCCTTGAATATAATCCTGCGGTGCGGCGCACGATTTATACCGATGCTTTGTCACGCCAACACACCTATGAATTTGATACCCGTGACATGCCCATTCGTGAGATTGATCCAGCAGGTAACGTAACACTGCGCGAATGGGGGGTTATGGATGATTTATTAAGCGTGACCGATCCACTGGGCCGCAAAATTTCTTTTGATTATGATGATTGGGGCCAAATCACCGCAATCGTTTACCCCGACGACACGCGCGAAACATTCACCCGCGATGACAAAAGCCGCCTAACCGCTTACACGGACACGGCGGGGCGAACTTGGGCATTTGAATACGACACTCGCGATAATTTGTTACAGGAAACATGGCCCGATGGCCGGGCTCAGCGGTATGAACGCCGCCCGACAGGCCAGGTGGCGAAAATCCTGCACAGCAATGGCACCGAAACCAATTTCCAATATAATGATCATAACCAACTTGTTAAAATAATCGAATGGAATGGGGCCACAACAGCATTTGATTATACCCTATCGGGCAAGCTGTCCCAACGTGTGGATGCCGAAGGCGGCACAACACGGTTTTCCTATGACAGGGCGGGCAATGTCACCCAGGTTGTTCTGGCCGATGGGCGCGAGATTACCGCCACCTACGACGCATTTGGCAACAAAACATCGGTCACCGACGCCCAAGGCCGCATCAGCCGCTATGCCTATGGTCCTTATGACACATTAACCGAAATGACCGACCCGATGGGCCACACCATTCGTTTTGAGCTGGACCGCGTTATGCGGTTAAAACGGGTCTTCAACGAAACCGGTGAGGCCTATCATTTCGATTATGACCCGGCCGATAACCTGATCCGCGAGGTTGATTTTTCCGGTCGTGTGCTGACATATACCCACGATGCGGCGGGGCAGTTAACACATTCCACCGCCGGGGATGGGCGCATAACGGCGTTTGATCGCGACATCATGGGCCGCATT
>CALFSY010000242.1 GCA_937916365.1 uncultured Jannaschia sp.
GGTAAGCGTCTTAATATGGTGGTGTGCGTTGGTCACACGCTGTGCCAACCTTGCGGTATCAAGACGCCGCTTAAGTTTGCCCAAATCATCACGCCCACGACGAATCATGCCATGCAAAACAGATGGGATCAGACGCGCCGCGTTCTGTGCAAAAGTCAAACGGTTGCGCGACATCATGTGGTCAAGCGCGGGGTGCAAACGGCCCGCCGCCCAGCCCAAACGTTGGCGACCATCCTGGCTTATTCGGCGCAAAGCGGGGATCAGGCTTAGGGCGGCAAGGTCAAGCCTTTGGCGGGCTGTATCCAACAACCGTTCGGGGCGGGGTAAGGCACGGCCCAAATCGGTCATCCGTTGTCGCCGCGCGGTTAGCGTTTGCATTATGCCACGGTGCAAAATCGTTTCTTGCCCGCGTATGGTATTTAATAGATCCAGCCGCACGGGAACAGCCCTTTCCGCCGCCGCTGTTGGGGTGGGTGCGCGCCAATCGGCGGCAAAATCAATCAACGTGGTATCGGTTTCATGCCCCACGGCAGAGATCAGCGGAATAACGCTTTCCGCCGCCGCGCGCACAACGTTTTCTTCGTTAAATGCCCAAAGATCCTCTACCGATCCGCCGCCGCGCGCCACGATCAATAAATCCGGCCGGGGGATCGCGCCATTATGGGGTAGCGCGTTAAAACCACGTATGGCGTTTGTCACCTCAGGCGCGGCACGATCACCCTGCACAGCAACGGGCCAGATCAACACCTGTCGCGGAAACCGGTCGCGCAAGCGATGCAAAATATCGCGAATAACAGCACCGGAGGGTGACGTCACAACCCCGATCACATCGGGCAAAAAAGGTAGGGGTTTTTTGCCCGCTGCATCGAAAAGCCCTTCAGCCGCCAACATTGCACGGCGTTTTTCCAACATCGCCATTAATGCACCCATCCCCGCAGGGCGCAAATCGTCGATAATAAGTTGATATTTCGATTGACCTACAAAGGTGGTTAAGCGACCGGTGGCCACAACCTCCATCCCTTCTTCGGGGGGTTGGGTTAGGCGGGCTGCAACACCTTTCCAAATGACCGCGGACAGAACGCTGCGGTCATCTTTTAGGTCTAAGTAAAGATGCCCAGATCGCGGGCGCGATAATCGCCCAATTTCGCCACGCACACGCACATGGGAAAACGACGTTTCGATGGTTCGTTTAAGCGCGCCTGAAATTTCGCTGACGGAAAATTCCGGCGCATTATCGGGGGATGGAGCGGTGTCTTCGATCAAATCATCCATTTATCAAAGCCATGCTGCATAATCAGATACCAATAGATGGGTGGGTGGGGTGTCTTCCTCAACCTGGGCAAAGCGGCCAAGGGGGTCTTTGAACCAATTATCCGTTTCATCATTATTGACGGTTGAAACCTCGCCAATCAAAACATCGCCGCCTTCACCCCAAAAGGCATGCCAATCGCCCGGCATCAATGTTACACTTTCGCCTGGCGCCAACAACAATACCTCACCTGCGTAAAAGGTATGGGTCAAACCATCGCGCAATACTGTGCCGCCTGTTTTATCATCAAATGATCCATCGGGCGCAGACCCATAAAGCTGTATCGCCAACGTCGCCCCGCCGCGGTTAATAATATCTTCGGCCTTCAAATAATGGCTGTGCATTGGGCTGATTTGATTTTGGCGGGATATTAACAGTTTTTCCGCATAACACATGCCACGGCCCTGCTGTAAATCGGTTAGCCGCCCATTGCGCAGTGTAAACAGAAACAAACCCAGATTATCAAAATCAGATTCGCCATAGTCGGTAATATCCCATCCTAGACGACCGGTTACGATAGGGTCGATATGGCCACGTTGGGCGATCATATCAGCGGGCGACCAATAGGCAAAGGGCGGCAGAATAAACCCGAAAGATCGGATAAAAGTATCTGCCTCGGCCATGATTTCATTGATGGTCGATCGTTTCATGGCGCGCGCGGGCCCTTTCGATTTTCATAATCACAAATCGTAATATACCACCCAAAGATAAAGCAAGAGGCAGGCGTCCATCTTGGTTGCGCCCACACAGACACGTTGTAGTGGGGGGGCAGATAATTTTGATAAATTGGATCATTCCGATGGATGGTATGCTTTTACAGACCTTGATCTACCTTGGCGCGATGATCATCGCTGTGCCAATTTCGGTGCGCCTGGGTCTTGGGTCGGTGTTGGGATATTTAATTGCGGGGATTATGATTGGCCCGATTTTGGGTCTTGTGGGGGCCGAAACCGCAGATTTGCAACATTATGCCGAATTTGGCGTGGTTTTAATGTTGTTTGTCATTGGGTTAGAGCTGGACCCACGTGCATTGTGGGATATGCGCCGCAACCTGTTTGGTTTGGGCGGGGCACAGATTGTGGGCTCGGCGGCGATCATCGCATGTGGGGCGCTCATTCTTGGGCTTGGGGTGCAGATGTCGGTGGCGATTGGATTAACGCTTACGCTGTCATCTACGGCTATTGTTTTGCAAACACTTAATGAAAAATCATTGATGCAAACGAATGGCGGGCGCTCATCATTTGCGGTTCTATTAAGCCAGGACATCGCGGTTATCCCAATTCTGGCATTCCTACCCCTATTGGCAACGGGATCATTGATGCGCCTTGCCGAAGATGGATCAATCCAACGTGCATCGGTAGAGGATCACCACCACACCCTATCCCTTGTCGAAGGGTTGCCAGGTTGGGGTGTAACACTTGTGACCTTAGGGGCGGTTGCCGTTGTGATTATAGCCGGGCGTTATCTTTCGTCATACCTGTTTCGGTTTATTCATATGTCGCGGTTGCGGGAAATGTATACCGCCGTGGCGTTGGCGATCGTTGTGGGCATTGCAGTTTTAATGATCCTTGTGGGTCTTAGCCCGGCGCTTGGTGCGTTTGTCGCCGGCGTTGTGTTGGCAAATTCAGAATTTCGCCATGAATTAGAGGCCAGTATCGAACCTTTCAAAGGTCTGTTGCTGGGGCTTTTTTTCATCACGGTGGGCGCGGGCATTCAATTCGACGTTTTGTTTGCCGACTTTTTAACAATCTTAGGGCTAAGTCTGGCGTTGATGATTGCCAAAGGTCTGGTTTTATTTGGTGTCGCGGTTGCCTTTGGCGTCAAGGGCACCGATCGTTGGTTGTTCACATTGGGCTTGGCGCAAGCGGGGGAGTTTGGGTTTGTCCTCGTGTCCTTTGGGCTGCAACAATCGGTATTTCCAGAACATATTTCGGAAATCTTGCTTCTTGTCATAGCGATTAGCATGTTGCTAACGCCATTGGCGTTTATTCTTTACGAAGGCTTACGGCGAACCCTACGCGATCAGGATGAAACGTCCGAGCCTGATGAAATCGACGATCAGGCCCCCGTTATCATTGCCGGGATTGGGCGGTTTGGGCAGGTGGTTAACCGGATGGTCCGTGCCTCGGGGTTTAACACAGTTGTTTTGGACAGCGATCTTTCGATCATCCAACTTATGCGGCGGTTTGGGTTCAAAGGATATTTCGGCGACCCAACACGCCCCGATTTGTTAGAAGCGGCAGGTTTTTCCACCGCCAAGGCATTGGTCGTGGCCGTTGACGACCGCAAAGCCGCAACCGATCTTGTGCGTTATGCGCGGCGAACGCGGCCCGATTTGGCCATCACAGCGCGAGCCAATGACCGGTTGCATGTTTATGAATTGTATGAGGCCGGCGCAAACCATATCGTGCGAGAAATGTTTGACAGTTCTCTGCGCGCGGCGCGGTATGTTCTTGAGGATATGGGATTATCCGATTACGAAGCGCGGGAACTTGAGCTAACATTTTACCGCCATGATCGGCAAAATTTACGGGCCTTGGCCGAGGTTTGGAAACCCGGGATCCCAGTCACCGAAAACGAGGCTTATGTGACTCTGGCAAAAGAATTGAACGCCAATCTTGAAACTGCGCTGGTTTCCCAACTTGACGAAATGCACAACGGATCGTCGTCTGAGGATACAAAACCTGCAAGTGGGGCAGATACCGTATCGGACGGTAAAATGCTGGGCAGGCTCGCGCCACGGCGACCCGGTGGATATGAATCTTAGGTGGTGTTGGTTACGCCTGCCTCTGTGAAACTTGCCATATCGGAATGGCAGGCAAGCGCCCCTTTTAGAATTTGAAGCGCCAGCGCCGCGCCGGATCCTTCGCCCAATCGCATGCCAAGCGACAAAAGCGGCGTTTTACCCAACTGGCCCAACAACGCAGCATGGGCATTTTCGGCTGAAACGTGGCCGGCCACCGCATGATCCAACGCCCCGGGCATCGCATGATCCAAAACGGCGGCGGCGGCGGTGCAAATAAACCCATCCAGAATAACCGGAATCCGATATGCACGGGCACCGGCAATGGCGCCGGCCATCGCCGCAATTTCCCGCCCCCCTAGACACCGCAAGGCATCAAGCGCGTTTTGCCGTGCAGCGGGATTCGCGGCTAACCCAGCTGCAACTGCGTTAATTTTGGCGGAATATCCCGTGTCGTCAACGCCCGTTCCACGGCCAGCCCAATCTGTTGGATGTCCGCCGTATAATGCTAACGCAATGGCGGCGGCGGCGGTTGTATTACCAATACCCATTTCACCGGTCACCAACACATCAGCCCGCGCGTCAACCGATGACCACCCCATTTCTATCGCGGATAAAAATTCCCCTTCGGTCATGGCGGGGCCTTGGGTGAAATCCGCCGTGGGGGTGTCCAACGCCAGGGGAATAACCGAAAGAGAAGCCCCCGCAAGGTTACAAAGCTGATTTATCGCTGCGCCCCCGGCCTTAAAGTTTTGGACCATTTGTGCGGTTACGTCGGGGGGAAACGCACTAACCCCTCGCGCGGCGACACCATGGTTTCCGGCGAAAACAATAACCTGGGGGTTGGAAATGCGCGGGCGTGGATCACCGCGCCACGCGGCATACCAAATTGCAAGGTCTTCTAATCGACCCAAAGCACCAGGGGGTTTGGTTAGGGTTTCGTTACGTTGTTGCGCATCGGCACAGGCGCGATCATCTGGTTCAGGGGCTGCACGCAGGGCTGCCAAAAAATCGGCGCGTGTTGATGGGGCCGGAATTGTCATTATAAATCTTTCTAGTGCAGGCGCCGATTTATGTGCTTTAGCTGCATCAAACCATCTTTGAACCGTGACAGAAAGACCCATAAACCATGGCATATCGCCCCCTTTGGCTGCACTGGCGTGATTTTGCCAACGCTTTGGCCTTGCTAACACGATTACCGGCGCCGGGGGCAGATGGTGCGCATAATGCAAGATCGGTTTGGGCCTGGCCTTTGGTGGGGGCCGTGGTGGGTGTGTTGGCCACATGCGGGGCATTAAGTGCGCTTTGGATCGGGGCGTCTTACACCCTTGCGGCGGGGGGGGCGATTGCCATCGGAATTATTGTCACAGGGGCACTGCACGAAGACGGCCTGGCCGATGTCGCCGATGGTATTGGGGGGGGCGCAACCCCCAAACAACGCTTAGACATTATGCGCGACAGCCGGATCGGTAGTTTTGGTGTAATCGCCTTAGCCTTGACACTTGGATTGAAATGGGACGTGTTGGTAGACCTTTTTCAAACAGGTATGATATGGCAGGCCTTAATCATACCCGCGATGATAAGCCGTGCCGCAATGGCAATAACCATGGCAAATTTACCCTTTGCGCGCACCACCGGCCTTGCCCACCAGATCGGACATCCCGATTTAGGGTGGGCCGGTTTTGGGGCGGCCATTTCGATTTTCTGCGCAATGATTTTCATAGGAACGTTTGCAATCATTGCCGCCCTTGTGGCAGGGATCATTGCGTTTGGCATGGGGCGACTTGCGCACCACAAAATCGGCGGTCAAACCGGCGACGTATTGGGCGCCACACAAATTTTAACAGAAACAGGAATTCTTATAACATTTTCCATTTGGCAAGGATCAGCGATTTAAGAGGTTTCAAAACGACCCCTTAGCCCAAAACATTTTTCACCGCCGCGCCGATTTCTTTGAAAATGTCCCGCCTAGGCCGCACGCGCCATAAGAACGGCATCAACCTGTTGTTGCGCGCCGCTTTCGTCTAAGCCTTTGATAGCGGCCAATTCCCGCGTTAGCCGTTCTAGCGCCGCTTCGTAAAGCTGACGTTCAGAATAGGATTGTTCGCGCTGATCGTCTGCACGGTGTAAATCACGCACCACCTCAGCAATCGAAATAAGATCGCCGGAATGAATTTTTTGTTCATATTCCTGTGCACGGCGCGACCACATTGCGCGTTTGACCCGCGCCTTACCCTTTAAGGTAGTCATCGCTTTTGACACCACATCGGGCGAGCTTAGCGAACGCATCCCGATTTCCGTTGCTTTTGCGGTGGGCACGCGTAACGTCATTTTATCTTTTTCAAAAGAAATAACGAAAAGTTCAAGTTTCAAACCAGCGATTTCTTGTTCCTCGATCGATACGATCTGACCAACCCCATGGGCAGGATAAACAACATAGTCGTTTGGACGGAACTGTTGAATTTTTCTGGATTTTGACATGTCACCTTCCTTTTTCTTTTTGGCGGCGACGCCGTCTGAACGGGCACACCAGGGCACGGTCAATCACAAAGAACAGCGTAAAATTACGCGTGTGAACATCAAGATTTTGCCGAGTATCTGATGGGTTTGGAAACCCCACATCCCAGGTATGAAACAGACAGCGTTTAAGGATGTATAACAGAAAATTACGCTATTTGAAAGTTTGAGCGTATGAAGAAGGTATTTAGCCTAATAAAATAAGGGAATTTTAAGATTTTATAAAAGCGTATTTTGGATAACTTGATGGTCTTTTTTGAAATTTTTTATAACCGAACCGAATCGGTGGTTTTATGTGGGTCGATTTCAAGATCAGGTGTAAAATTTACCCACCTTCACCGGCGTTTTCGGAAAAAATATCCATTTTATCGGGCCTACCGTCCATCGCGTCGGCGTCGGGCATAGGGTCTTTCTTTGTGACGATCACGGGCCACATATCCGAATATCTGCGGTTAAAGGTTACCCACGTTTCCATGCCGGGGTCCGTGTCGGGGCGGATAGCATCGGCGGGGCATTCCGGTTCACACACACCGCAATCAATACATTCATCGGGATGAATAACTAACATGTTTTCACCTTCGTAAAAACAATCCACCGGGCACACCTCAACACAATCTGTGTATTTGCACGCAATGCAATTTTCCGTAACGACATAAGTCATCTGGCACCTTGAACGTCACAAGTTATGCCTGTGCTACGCCTTAGGCAAAGGCTTTGCAAGGGTGTGGAAAAGGATAGGATGCGTTGATGGCCTTGACCACATAGCGGGTATTTTTTCGCATAAGGGATCAAATTTTGCTAAACTCTTTGGTCGTGGCATCATGTGTGCGCCTATCTTTTTTGGTGGGGCGGGGGCCTATACGGGCGCGCGTAGGTGACGATGATGGTGTCATGTCATCATAAAGGCGCCGGGCTTCTGCCGCTGGGCCGCGGCGTGTGGCCAAACATAAAATCCGCACCACGCGAATTGTCGCACCTTGGGGAAAGGTCAATACATCATCCAACCCCACCAGAGTCGCCGGTTTTGAAACACGCACACCATTAACGCGCACACCCCCCGCCGCAACGGATTTGGACGCAAGACTGCGTGTTTTGAAAAACCGCGCGTGCCAAAGCCATTTATCCAACCGATCGGTTGGGCGCGGAATGGTCAAGATGGGTCCTTAAATCCCGCAAGCGCACGGGCAAATGGGTTATCAGGGTCGATCCGGGTTTCCTGGTGCGGTTTGGCCGAATAGGTATTGGGTTTATTTTTTGTCTTCACGGCGGAACTCACATGTGTCTTACCGGTTTGGGTTTTCTTTTTGCGCGGTTTTTGGGCATGATCGGCAGGGGGATGGCCGGTGCGGCGCCGCATATCGTTGCGCGTTTTAGGGGCCCAGGTGAAGGTATAAAATACCTCTACCTCCGGATGTTTGTCAGGTGTGGGTTGTTCTAGGGTTTGCGATGCAGACAGTCCATCAGTGGTGTTGGAACCCTGATCCTCCGTTTTATTTA
>CALFSY010000243.1 GCA_937916365.1 uncultured Jannaschia sp.
AAACAAAATCAGGTTCTAGGTTACTCATCTCACCCGCACCATATTTGTGTTTTGGTTTTGGCACTTTGAAATACAAAATGAATTTTGAGTATTGTCGTTAATCTTGTGACATCACGAAAATATCGCACGACATAAATTTTTACATGCCTGCTGTTCCAGACCTATTTATACTTCGCCACGGGCAGACAGAGTGGAACGCCGAACATCGTCTTCAAGGTCATTTCGATAGTGACCTAACCCTTAAAGGGCGACAACAAGCGGCAGATCAAGGCGCCATTCTGCGCCGTGTTTTGCCCCACAACGCCATCGCGCGTGTTAGCCCGTTACCCCGTGCACGCGCCACGGCCAAAATCGCGTTCAGCGTTGGCGGGCGTACTATACCCACAACGGTGGATGAACGATTGATCGAAATCAACCTAGGTGCTTGGCAAGGTCACACTACGGCTGCATTGAAAGCCATCGGTGTGCACATTCCCAACAATCCATCCGCGTATTTATGGAAATTTAACGCCCCCGGGGGGGAAACAATGGACCACATGGTCGCACGATGCGCGGCGGTGTTGGGGGCGCTGAACGGCCCCACGATTTTGGTCACCCACGGCGTGACGTCACAGGTGTTGTGTAGCTTGGCGCTGGGCCGCGCGTTGTCTGACCGAGACGTTTTGCCAGACGGGCAGGGGCATGTGCATCACATCAAGGATGGCCAAATAACTGTTTTGCCCCCACAGTCATGACTTGCGCCCGCCACTTATGTTTTGTTACACCCACGGCGCGGGTGGTTAGCTCAGCTGGTAGAGCGCTTCGTTTACACCGAAGATGGCGGGGGTTCGAATCCCTCACCACCCACCATGGTGCGCCATTGTTGGATTGTGGCCCAATCGCCATTTGTCATTTGCACATATCCCCGCCGATCATCCTTCTAATCAGATCCCTCTATTTTCTGCTGGGGGATAAGGCGGGTGACAAAGACAAGGCGTTTGAAACGTGGGCTTTGTTTATCTATGGGCACAGGCACATCTGCCTGGGGTGATAAAACATTTGCATGGCGCCATTTTGTATACATAATGTATGCGAAAGGTATCCTGTGATGCGATTGTCCAAAGATGACTGCCTAGACGACTTGCGCCGCCGCATTTTATCGACAGAGCTTGCCCCTGGCCTGGATCTGGACGAAGCGGGCCTGTCCGATTACTACGGCATATCCCGAACACCCGTGCGCGAAATTTTGCAAAGATTGCAGGGCGAAGGATACCTTACCGTGACACAAAACCGTGGGGCAAAGGTAGCGTCGATGGATGTCGGCACAATGCGCACCTTTTTTCAAACCGCGCCTATGGTGTATGCTAATATCATGCGGCTTGCCGCTGAAAACCGAACCAGGGCGCAACTGGATCGTTTGAAAACTGCGCAGCGCGATTTTACTGTCGCCACCAATGCCGCCAACGCCAGCGATGCGGCATTGGCCAATCACGCCTTTCACGGCATTATGGGCGAGATGGCGCATAATCCCTATCTGGGCGCCGCGCTTGCACGCTTGCTGATCGACCATACGCGGCTAAGTCAAACGTTTTACCGGCCTTCATCGCCGGCTGAAAACACCCTCGTGCGCAAGGCCGCTGCGCAACACGACGCGATGATTGCCGCCATTGAGGCACGCGAAGGGGCGTTGGCCATCGACCTAACCCTACAACATTGGGATCTTAGCCGTGATCGAATGGAACGTTTCGTGCGCCCCGATCCTTTGCCCATTGATGTTGTATCGCTAAAGGACCGCCGCAATGCAGTTTGAAGGCATCTATACGCCCTTGGTCACGCCGTATCATCCGGATTTTACGTTGAACCAGGCGGTGCTGGCCCAAATCATCGAATATCTGATCGAGGCGGGGGTGCATGGCATTATCGTTGCGGGCACAACGGGGGAATATTATGCCCAAACGCCCGAGGAACGCATTGATATGATGGGCCGCGTTAAATCATTGATTGGGGGGCGCGTGCCGATGGTTGTGGGCACGGGGGCAATTCGCACCGAGGACAGCGTTATGTATGCCCACGCCGCAAAGGCCGCCGATGCCGATGCGGTGTTGGTGGCCACGCCGCCCTATGCCTACCCCACGGGGCGGGAAATTGCGCTACATGCGCTGGCGGTGGATCGTGCGGCGAACCTACCCGTGATGTTATATAATTATCCTGGGCGGATGAGCGTGAATATGGATGAGGTGTGCTTGGATCGGTTGGGCCGATCCCCGAATTTTTGCGCAATCAAGGAAAGCTCGGGCGACCCCAACCGCCTGCACATGTTGGCCCGCGATTATCCGCACATCGCTCTGTCTTGCGGGATGGATGACCAAGCGTTGGAATTTTTTGCCTGGGGCGCCCGCAGTTGGGTGTGTGCGGGGTCAAACTTTGCCCCACATGCGCACATCGCGCTATATCGTGCGTGCGTTGTTGAGGGCGATTTTACCAAGGGTCGCGCAATCATGTCGGCCATGTTGCCCTTGATGCGCGTTTTGGAACAAGGCGGTGCCTTTATTCAATGCATCAAATACGGTCTGACGCTGCGGGGCATTGACGCCGGACCGCCGCGCAAGCCGTTGCAACCGTTAAACAAAGATGACCGCCGCACCTTGGAACAGGTGATCCGCACCCTAGATACCGCCATCGCTAATATCGAAGGACAGTCCAAATGACCGCGCTTTTGACCCGTGCCGAATATGCCGCCATTGCCGCCGATTTGGATTTTCCCGCCGCCCCTTTCGTCGACGGAAAATTCCGCAAGGGCACGGGTGTGGCGATGGATACGTTAAACCCTGCGACAGGCGCAGTTTTGGCCACGATTGCCTGCGCCGGGGCGGCGGACGTGGATTTCGCCGTGCAAAAAGCGCGTGAAGCGTTTGACCAAGGGCATTGGTCGCGGTTGCATCCATCGGACCGCAAGAATATTTTGATTCGGCTGTGTAAATTGATGACCCGGCGCAAACATGAATTGGCAGTTTTGGAAAGTGTGGAATCGGGCAAACCGATCCGCGATTGTGAAACAATCGATGTTCCCGAGACGATCCACACGATCAAATGGCACGCCGAAACCGCCGACAAAATATATGGCGAAACCGCACCTGCGGGTGATGATGCCATTGGCATGATCGTGCGTGAACCCGTGGGCGTGGTGGTCGCAATCCTGCCGTGGAATTTTCCGTTGCTGATGTTGGCATGGAAAATCGGCCCCGCGTTGGCGGCGGGGTGTTCGGTGATCGTCAAACCGGCCGAACAAACATCCATGACCGCACTGCGGGTGGCGGAATTGGCCCATATGGCGGGCGTGCCGCGCGGTGTGTTGCAGGTGCTGCCCGGGGATGGGCCGCAGGTGGGGGAACCGCTGGGCCGTCATATGGATGTGGACATGGTAACGTTCACCGGGTCCACCGAAACGGGGCGGCGGTTTTTGCACTATGCAGCGGATTCAAACCTTAAAAAGGTCGTGTTGGAATGCGGAGGGAAAAACCCCGCCATTGTATTGGCCGATGCCGAAAATTTGGACCATGTGGCCGAACATGTGGTGACGGCGGCGTTTTGGAACATGGGTGAAAATTGTTCTGCCGCATCACGCCTTATCGTCCATCGGGATGTCAAAGGCCCGTTGATGGAACGAATCGCGGCCCGCCTGCGCGATTGGAAAACGGGCGACCCGTTGGATCCGGCAAACCACCTAGGCGCGTTGATTGATGCCGAACATTGCACAAAGGTTGCGCGCTATCTAAGGCAAGGCGATGCGCCAAATGGGGCCTTTGTGACCCCGAAACTTTATGAGGTTGACACCACAGACCCCCTTGCCCGTGAAGAGGTGTTTGGCCCGATCTTAAGTGTGTTAACGATTGCATCAACGGACGAAGCGATTGCACTGGCCAACGACACGGCCTACGGCCTGACGGCCAGTGTGTTCACATCGAACGCGCGCACGGCGCTTCGCGCGGCGCGGGCCATCAAGGCGGGCACCATCACCGTGAATTGTTATGGCGAGGGTGACATCACCACGCCCTTTGGTGGTTACAAACAGTCCGGCTTTGGCGGGCGCGACAATGGTATGCAGGCCCACGATCAATACACCGAAATCAAAACCATCTGGATTGATCTGACCGATCCGAAAGAGGGGGACAACGTGGGATGAGCGACGCCCAAACCGTTGGCACAGTGCGCCGGGGGCGTGGTGCGCGCAAGGCCCAACGCCAAATCCGCGATATTACCATGCTGCCCGCGTTACGCCGGAAATTGCCGTTGACCGAACCGATGACCCCCGAGCAAGTGGCAAAAATTGATGCAGCGTCTATGGACATCCTCGAAAACGTGGGCGTGATGTTCCGCGATCCCGTCGCCCTGGCAGATTGGCAGCGCGCCGGTGCAAAGGTGGTGGATGAAATGGTGTATCTTGATCGGCACCTAGTGCGCGATTTGATCGCCACGATCCCCGAAACATTTACCTATCACGCGCGCAATTCGGCCAACAATTTACCATTTGGCCAGGATCACGGCATTTTTGTGCCGATGACCGGTGCGCCCTATCTGCGCGATCTGGATGACGTGCGCCGTAACCCCACGCTTGATGACTTGGCGATGTTTCACAAGCTTAGCCACATGTCACCTGCGCTGCACAGTTCGGCCCACCATATCGTTGAACCCTATGACCACCCGATCAGCCACCGGCATCTGCGCATCACCTATTCGTCGATGAAACATTCCGACAAAACGTTTATGGGCATGACGACCAGCCCTAAAAACGCCGAAGATGTGATGGAAATGTGCGCCATCCTGTTCGGGGCAGAATTTATGGAAACCCATCCCGTTGTCACCGGCAACTGTAATGGCAATTCGCCCCTGGTGTGGGATGAAACCATGCTGGGCGCGATGCGCGCCTTTTGCCGCCGCAATCAACCGGTTTTGTGTTCCCCCTTTGTGTTGGGCGGCGCAAACACGCCGGCATCAACCCCCGCCACTGTGGCGCAATTAAACGCCGAAGCACTAAGCGCGCTGGCCTATACACAGGTGGTGCGGCGTGGATGTCCGGCGATTTATGGCCATTATCTATCGACCGTATCGATGAAATCGGGCGCGCCCATGGCCGGAACACCAGAAATCAGCCTAATGAATTTTATGATTGGCCAAATGGCGCGGCACTACCGCGTGCCCTGGCGCAGCTCAAACACCCTGGGCGGGGCCAAAACCTTTGACGCCCAGGCAGGGTATGAATCCACCATGACGTTGAACGCCGTTCTCATGGCAGGATGCAATTATATCTGGCATTCGGCGGGCTGGAACGAGGCGGGAATGCACTGTTCGGTGGCCAAATTCGTGGTTGATGCTGAAATGTGCGCCATGGGCTATCGCATGGCCCAGGGGATTGATTGGAAAGATTTTAATGACGCCATCGCCGCGATCCCCGATGTTGGCCCCGGGGGGCATTACCTGGGCCATCCGCACACGTTAGATCATTTTCAACGCGCGTTTTTTATGCCAGAAATGTTTGACAACAATTCAATCGAACAATGGCAGGCCGAAGGCAGTGTTGAAATTACCAAACGCGCCCTAACCCAGGCGCGTGCGATGTTGAATGCCTACGAAGAACCCAAACTTGACCCCGCCAAAGATGAGGCATTGCGCGATTATATTGCGCGGCGTGAACGCGAAATTCCCGCCGCAGACGCCCTAAATCAGGAACATTAAGATGACCCACGGCATATTTCTGTGGGCGGATCTGTCGACCTATCGGCCCGACATGACACGCGCGTTTTACACGGGCCTTTTCGGGTGGTCGTGCGGCGATTATGTCTGCTCCACGCGGGGGCAACCGGTTGCTGGTATTTTCGAGATGCCGCAAACATTTCAACGCATCGGGATGCCGTCGTTTTGGATGAGCTATATCGGCGTTGACGACATTGCCCGCACTGTCGCCGATGCCACCGCCCAGGGGGGCAAGGTGGAATTGGGGCCAGAACCCTTTGCAGGGGGCGGGCAGATTGCATTGATCCGCGATCCCTTGGGGGCCGGTTTCACGGTTTACCAAGGCCCCGCGTTATCCGGCGCAGCACAGGGGGAGATCGGCACCCGCATCGGTCATGGGTTGTTTGTATCCGACATGCGTGCAGTGATCCCTTTTTATCAATCCCTTTTTGGGTGGGATTTTGACACACTAGGCCCCGGCTTTTACGCCGTGCGCGCGGCGGGGAAAACGATCTTTCACGCGCACGAAATCCCCGATCCGGCGGTGCGCGGCAAGGAACAATACTGGGCTGTGTTGTTCGCTGTGGCAGATATAAACGCCGCCCGTGCGCAAGTGATGGCAACAGGTGGGGCGGAAATCGCGGCGGTGGATTTGCCCGAAGGCCCCGCCGCGTTGATGCAAGATCCCGATGGGGCGGCGTTTTTTATTTTAGACAAAAAACACGCGGTTACCCCACGCCGCGTGATCTGGAAAATAGGGGGCATTGTGGCCGTTGTCGCCATACTGGTCATCTTGGCACTGGCGGGTGCATTGCCATGAAGGTTACGCATTTGCCCCGTGATCCCGGCCCGGCGGGGTGGAACCGCCTGTTGCCCGCGCCGGATCTGCCCACCCCGCTAGATGGCCCTATCACCGCTGATTGGGTGGTGATCGGCGCCGGATTTGCCGGCCTTGCCGCCGCATACCACCTATCAAAACAGGCCGCGGGGGACCAGATTGTGGTGCTGGACGCAGTGCGCGTGGGGGACGGGCCGGCGGGGCGAAACTCTGGCTTTATGATTGATCTGCCCCATGATTTGACATCGGGCGATTATGGCGGCGCACTGGACACCGATTTGGCGCAAATCCAAGATAACCGCCGTGGTATCGCCCAGGCCAAAACCATGGCCCAGGATTATGGCCTGCCCGCCGAAGCCTTTGCAATAACGGGCAAAATCAACGGCGCGGCAACGGCCCGCGGCACCGCCCACAACCGCACCTTTGCCCGCCATCTGACCGCGATGGGCGAACCCCACGAACATTTAGACGCAGCACACATGCGCGACATTACCGGCACGCCGTATTATCAGGGCGGCCTTTTCACCCCCGGCACCGCGATGATCCAGCCTGCGATGTTTGTGCGAGGTGTGGCAAAGGGCCTGCGATCAAACAGGGTTTTGATCCATGACAATAGCCCCGTAGTTGGGCTAAATCGGCGGGGCGATTGGGTGGTTACCACCCCCGGTGGGCAGGTCACCGCGCCGAACGTTATTCTTGCGGTCAATGGGCATTTGAACAGTTTTGGATATATGCCCAGGCGTTTGATGCACGTGTTTACCTATGCCTCGATGACCCGTGCATTGACGACCGATGAAACCGTGCGATTGGGCGGGGATAGGGTTTGGGGGGTAACCCCTTCTGACCCGATGGGCACGACTGTGCGGCGGATTTCGGGTATAGGGGGGGATCGGATCGTTATCCGCAACCGCTTCACCTATGACCCCCAAATGGCGGTAAGTGACACCCGTATTGCCCGCGTCGCGCGCGACCATGACCGCGCCTTTGCCGCACGCTTTCCAACATTGGCGGGCGTTACGATGGACTATCGCTGGGGCGGGCGGCTATGCCTAAGCCGCAATGGGGTGCAGGTTATCGGCCAGCTTGAGGAGGGATTATTTGCCGCCTGTTGCCAAAATGGGTTGGGCACCGCCAAGGGCACCTTGGCCGGCACCTTGGCCGCTGAATTGGCCATGGGCCTATCGTCGCCTGCGTTACAGCGCGCGCTGGCCGCCGATGGGCCAACACGCCTTCCGCCCATACCGATCGCATGGGCTGGGGCGAATGCGCACCTTCGGTGGGCGGAACATCGCGCGGGGGCGGAACTGTAAGGGCCTTGGTGTTGGGGCGCCGAGGGGGACAAAATTATCCTTAACGGCGATAAAGCAAATTTTATGACGTTTTTACGACACCCCCCTTGCAGCCCCCCACATGTATGTATACCAACACGATGTTGACGCGGGGTGGAGCAGCCCGGTAGCTCGTCAGGCTCATAACCTGAAGGTCGT
>CALFSY010000244.1 GCA_937916365.1 uncultured Jannaschia sp.
GGCCGTACCTAACTTTTGGGTTTTTCTGATTTTCGTAAATCTTTCGCAGACTCTCACCCCGCAAATAACGGCGCAAAAAATCAGCGTTTCGTTCAAGTTTGTGAGAATTTTTAGCCATCAATGCGCCACCCCTGCGGCGACGCTTTCATCAATAAACCGCCCTTCGCGGAATCGTTCTAACCCAAATTCGGCGGCCAGGGGGGATGCGCCCGTGGCCATCAGCTCGGCCATGGCCCAACCGGATCCAGGGATGGCCTTAAACCCCCCTGTGCCCCAGCCGCAATTCACAAACACGCCGTCGACTGGTGTTTTGGAAATGATCGGCGACCTGTCCCCCGTCATGTCCACAATCCCCCCCCACCAGCGCAGCATTTTCAGGCGGCTGATGATGGGGAATGTTTCCACCAGGGCGCGCACGGTTTCCTCAACATGCTGAAACGATCCGCGTTGGGTATAGTTGTTATACCCGTCTGCGCCGCCGCCGATGACCATTTCGCCTTTGTCCGATTGGCTCATATACCCGTGCACGGTGTTGGCCATCACCACCACATCCATGCACGGTTTGATGGGTTCACTCACCAACGCCTGCAACGCCACGCTTTCAATGGGCAGGCGGAACCCAGCCATATCGGCCAACACGCCCGAATGCCCCGCCACCACAATGCCCAGTTTTGTGCACCCGATAAACCCGCGCGTGGTGTCCACACCGGTTACTTTGCCGCCCTCACGGCGCACACCGGTGACTTGCGTTTGTTGGATAATATCCATCCCCATATCGGAACATGCCCGCGCATAGCCCCAGGCCACGGCATCATGGCGCGCCGTGCCGCCGCGTGGTTGCCACAGCGCGCCCAGGATGGGGTAACGCGGCCCATTGATGTTGATGATGGGGCACAGGGCCTTTACCTTTGCGGGGCTGATGTATTCTGTCGCCACCCCTTGCAGGGTATTGGCATGGACTGTGCGTTGATAGCCGCGAATTTCATGCTCGGTTTGCGCCAACATCATCACCCCGCGCGGGGAAAACATGATGTTGTAATTCAAATCCTGGCTAAGCGTTTCATACAAGCTGCGCGCCTTTTCATAGATCGCGGCCGAGGCATCTTGGAGGTAGTTTGACCGAATAATGGTGGTATTGCGGCCCGTATTGCCGCCCCCCAGCCAGCCCTTTTCGATCACGGCCACATTCGTCAGCCCATGATTTTTGCCCAAATAATAGGCCGTGGCCAACCCGTGCCCCCCCGCGCCCACAATAATGACGTCATAGGCGGGTTTTGGCGTGGGGGACGCCCAGGCGCGCGCCCATCCTTGGTGGTGGCGAAGGGCCTCACGCACGAGGGCAAAGGCAGAATAACGGCGCATGGGCACAGGCCTCTGTTTTTTGTGGTCTTTGCAAATGGTTCGGGCACGTGGGGCACCCTTCATGTCGTTGCGTGCAACATGATTGGCCAAAAGGCAACACCGGTGCAAGATGTATGATGTGTGAAAATACATCGCATGGCCCAAATGTCCACGCTATGGCCCGCCCCTGGGGGGGTATATAGCGCATAATGCGTCGAACCATTCCACCCCGTCCACTGGTCATTGTTGAATGGTTTAAGTAAACGGGCCTTTCAATGTTGTGGAGGACAAACGTTGGAAAACGGATTTCTTATTTTGGTGCTGGTGGCCTGTGCGGGTGTGCTGATAATCTTGCTATTAGGCATCAATTCGTTTCGGCGCGGCGGGGCATATGCGCGGGAAAATTCCAACAAGTTCATGCGCTGGCGCCTGATTGCACAACTCGTTGCTGTGGTGTTGATTGTGGCGTTTGTTTATTTGCGTCGTCAATCGGGGGGATAGGCATGGTTGTTTTGAATAAGATTTACACCAAAACCGGGGATGGCGGGGATACCGCCCTGGCCGATGGGATGCGGGTGGAAAAACATGCGCCCCGTGTCGCCGCCTATGGCACGGTGGACGAGGCGAATGCGACAATCGGCCTGGCCCGATTGTATGCCGAGGGCGAAATGGCCGCACACCTGACGGCGATTCAAAACGATTTGTTTGATCTTGGCGCTGATCTTAGCACCCCAAACATGGACCAAGACGCAGAGCGCGGGTATGAAACCCTGCGCGTCCAAGCGGTGCAGGTGCTGCGGCTTGAATCCGAAATCGACGCGATGAACGCACGTTTACAACCGTTGCGCAGCTTTATTTTACCGGGGGGCACAATGTTGGCCGCCCATTTACACATGTGCCGCACCGTCACGCGGCGGGCGGAACGATTGACCGCAGCATTGGCCACCGCCGAGTCGATAAACCCCGAGGCGTTAAAATACCTGAACCGTTTGTCGGATTGGTTTTTCGTGGCCGGGCGCATTGCTAACAATGACGGACACAATGACGTGTTGTGGACACCAGGCGCAAATGCCTAATGCAATGATCGCCCAAAACGCCCAAGCACGCATTGACCGCAGGGGCAGGTCGCCGATCGAACGTAAAAACGCGGCGCGGATTGAAAAGGCTGTGTCGATTTTGGTCTATCCCAACGTGTGCGAACGGTTTAACATTCGTCAAACGCAAATTTGTGGGGCATACGTATTTGCCACACATCGCAAAGGGGACATTTAATGAAGGTTTTGGTGCCAGTTAAGCGCGTGATTGATTACAACGTCAAAGTCCGCGTCAAGGCGGATGGATCGGGCGTCGATCTTGCCAATGTCAAAATGTCGATGAACCCGTTCGACGAAATCGCGGTGGAAGAGGCGATCCGCCTAAAAGAAGCGGGCAAAGCAGACGAAGTTATCGCCATTTCCATCGGCGTCAAACAGGCACAAGAGACGTTGCGCACCGCATTGGCCATGGGTGCCGATCGCGCCATTTTGGTCATCGCCGCCGATGATGTGCACCAAGATATTGAGCCCCTTGCCGTCGCCAAAATTCTAAAGGCCGTGGTAGATGAGGAACAACCCGGCCTGATCCTAGCTGGCAAACAGGCGATTGATAACGACATGAACGCCACCGGCCAAATGTTGGCCGCCTTGCTGGGGTGGGGGCAGGCAACCTTTGCCTCGGGTCTTTCGGTAGAGGGCGACCATGCCATAGTCACGCGTGAGGTGGACGGCGGCCTACAAACGATCAAGGTGCAAATGCCCGCCATTGTGACGGTGGATTTACGCCTGAACGAACCGCGCTATGCCAGCCTGCCAAACATCATGAAGGCCAAGAAAAAACCATTGGCCGAAAAAACCGCCGCTGATTATGGCGTGGATCCGGCGCCACGTTTGACCATTCTTAAAACGACCGAGCCCGAGGCCCGCCAGGCCGGTGTTAAGGTTGGATCGGTTGATGAGCTTATTCAAAAATTGAAAGAGGACGCAGGGGTAATCTAATGACAGTTCTTTTGTTAGCAGAGGTCACAGATGGCGAATTGGCGCTGGATGCGACCAGCAAGGCGGTCACGGCGGCAACAACATTGGGCGCGGTAACCATTTTATGCGCCGGGGCCTCGGCCAAAGGGGCGGCGGATGTTGCCGCCACGATTGATGGCGTAACACAGGTGTTGTGCGCCGAGAATGCGGTGTTGGGCCATCGTTTGGCCGAGCCTACGGCGGATTTGATCGTGCGGTTGGCCGGTGATTATACCCATATCGTGGCACCCGCCACGACAGACGCGAAAAATATCATGCCGCGCGTGGCGGCGATGTTGGACGTTATGGTTATTTCAGACATCAGCGCCATTGTCGATGCCGCCACTTTTGAACGCCCGATTTACGCGGGCAATGCGATCCAAACCGTGCAATCCATCGATGCGACCAAGGTTATAACCATCCGCACCGCGGCCTTTGATGCAGCGGGCACGGGCAACGCTGCCTCGATTGAGATGATCGATGCCACGGGCAACCCCGGCCTAAGCGAATGGGTCGAAGATACGGTGGCCGCCACGGATCGGCCCGAGCTGACCTC
>CALFSY010000245.1 GCA_937916365.1 uncultured Jannaschia sp.
GGAATATAAGGATGGTAAATTAAGCCGCCGTGAATTCATGGTGCGGTCTACCGCGCTGGGTCTTTCGGCCGCCGCCGCATATTCCATAATTGGCCTTGATCCCGCACATGCGGATGGTCATCGTGTGACACCGCCCATGGGGGGTACCTTGCGCATTCAACAGGAAGTGCGCGCTTTGAAAGATCCTCGCACCTACGATTGGTCACAAATGGCCAATATCACACGGGGATTTATAGAATACCTTATCGAAAGCAATGCAGATGGATCTTTTACCGGCGTTCTGTTGGACCGTTGGGAAGCTAACGATGACGCCAGCCAATATACACTGTACCTGCGACAAGGCGTGAAATGGAATAATGGCGATGATTTTGTTGCCCAAGATGTAGTTGCGAATTTCACCGGCTGGTGTGACAGCACGGTCGAAGGTAATTCAATGGCCGCCCGTATGGGGGGATTGGTTGATCCTGATACCGGGGTGGCGCGTGAAGGCGCGATTGAGGCAATCGACGACTATACCGTCCGAATTACCTATCCTGCATCCGATATTACGTTGATCCCCAGTATTGCAGATTATCCCTCTGCTGTGCAGCATCGTGATTTGATTGGAACCAATCCACTTGATCATGGTGTGGGCACGGGTGCCTACCGTGTTGCCGAATACGAGGTTGGCGTTCAAGCGCGCCTTGAACGTAACCCCGACCACACATATTGGCGCGACACATATCTTGATGAAATCTTTTTCATTGATCTTGGTCAAGATCCGGCGGCATGGTTCGCGGGGGCTGAGGCAGGTGAATTCGACATGACCTATGAAACAGTGGGCGAATTTGTTGATTTGTTTTCCGCTATCGGTTGGACCGAGTCCGAGGTGGTTACAGCGGCCACTGTGGTGATCCGCCCGAATCAAAACAACGCACCCTATGATAATTTAATGGTGCGTAAAGCAATCCAGATGGCAGTTGACCCGCAGGTTTGTCTTGATTTGGGTATCAGCGGCCAAGGTATTATGGGCGAACATCATCACGTTTCTCTGATTCACCCTGAATATGCTGAATTGCCACCATTGAGCGTGGATAAAGACGCCGCGTTCGCGATGTTGGAGGAATCTGGACATACAGACCATGTGTTTGAAATCGTATCGATTGATGACGATTATCGTCGCAACAACACCGATGCGGTCGCCGCATAGTTGCGCGACGCAGGATTTAATGTGGAACGCACGGTAATCCCTGGTTCGACGTTTTGGAATGATTGGCTAAGCTATCCGTTCAGCTCCACAAACTGGAACCATCGTGAATTGGGTGTCATTGTTCTAAATCTGGCCTATCGTTCGGGCGTGGCGTGGAATGAATTTGGGTATGCTAACCCGGAATTCGATGCGCTTTTGGATCAGGCAAATGGCATCCTAGATGCCGACGCACGGCGTGAGGTGATGGCCGAAATCCAGCGTATTATGCAAGAGGACGCCGTGACCTTGCAACCTTATTGGCGGTCATTGTTCCGGCATTATCGCCCTGGTATTATCAATGCCGATATGCATCCGAAATTCGAAATAAACGTCCACTACCTCGGCGTAGAGGCGTAAAAGTTTGTAGCGCCCGGGCCATTTTCGTGCCCGGGCGCTCTGTTTTCTTACGCACCTTCCATCCACGTTATCTGTGATGGGTATCTTACCACAAAATTGGAAGTGTGCGCGAACAGCCAAGTTTCAACTGGGCCTAATATGCAGGGCATGATATGACACTTTTTATTTTGCGCCGGGTTGGTGTGATGGTTTTGACGGCGCTTTGCCTCACCTTTGTGGTGTTTTTTTTAACCAATCTTTTCCCGAACCTTGAAAAACTTGCCAAAACCCAAGGCAATGCGCGCATGACCGACGCCGAGGTTGTATCTTGGCTAGATCGTAATGGGTATGGCGGCCCATTAATCGTGCGTTATGGCGAATGGCTAGGTGTTATGCCGGGGTGGACACGTGAGGACCCTGTAGACGGCACAATTACCGGTCGATGTATTGATCAAGTCGTTGATATAAATGATGCGCCGCGCTTTTGTGGATTGCTGCAAGGAAATTTAGGTTTTTCCACCGTATCGGATGATGAGGTTGCTAATATTATTGGGGCACGTTTGCGCCTAACCGGGATCCTAATGTTTTGGGCGTTTGCCGTCATGGTGCCGGCCGCGTTAATTGTAGGTATCCTTGCAGGGATGCGAGAAGGGTCGCGGCTTGATCGGTCACTATCAACGTTTGCCATTACATCTACGGCCACACCTGAATACGTATCAGGCGTTATTTTCATTGTGCTTTTGGCCTCTTCAACCGCGGGAATTTCCCCTATTTTGGCTGAATTAGGATGGATCGAAGGCCGCACATTGTTCCTTGGTTCGGCGCGATCGGCCATGGAAGATGGAATCAATTTCTGGAATTTCACGCTACCGGTTATCACTATTGCACTTTATGGTATGGGATATATTGCGCGCATGACCCGTGCCTCCATGGCTGAAGTGATGACGGCACAATATATCCGAACCGCGCGATTGAAAGGCGTAAGTTTTCGCAGCATTGTGTTAAAACATGCATTGCGCAATGCGCTGATCGCGCCGTTTACAGTTATCATGTTGCAATTTCCATGGCTTTTGACCGGTGTGGTCATTGTGGAAACATTGTTTAATTATAATGGGTTTGGTTGGACAATGGTGCAGGCAGCTTCGAATAATGATATTGAACTGCTTTTGACATGCTCCATCGTTGCTGTATTCGTCGTTTTGGTCACACAGTTGATTTCTGACATCGGCTATGTGTTTCTTAATCCCCGTATCCGCATCGCATAAGGAGTTGCCCAATGGAACCTTTGACTTGGTCCGGTGCGCTTGGCCCGTTTCTCAATCCGTTAATGTTAGCGTCGATCGCAGTCTTTTTCCTGGGGTTTTTGGCAAACTTTGGCTTTACCCTTGCCGGTGTTGGCCCGGGGCAAGTGGAAATTAATGCCGATCATACCCTTACGGTACAGAAAACCCCCTTTGATTATGCGCAAAGTGCGATGCGATACGCCGTGCTGCTTTTTGTTATGTGCTGCGTGATCTACATAATAGGGGGCATTGCTTTACCTACGATTGAAGCAAAAGGTATCATTGGCGCCATGGCCGCACGTTTTTTACCGGTTTGGTCGGTATTGGTTTTGGTGTTCATTCTGTCTATTCAATTCAAACGTCGACTTGGCCTGTATGGTAAGTTGTTTGATAGCCCAATTGGCATGATTGGCTTTGGCATCGTAATGTTTTGGTCATTCACGGCAATTTTTGCGGGGTGGATTGTAACGCATGGTCCATTAGATGTAATTTCGCAATTGCGCAACGATTTACCAGGCACGCCTTTGCCCACCCCCGAAGATGGGCAATATGCCTATTATCTGTTGGGAGGCGATAATTTAGGCCGTGATGTATTCTCGCGTATGGTAATGGGCGCGCGCGAGGTGTTGAAAATTGCGCCCGCGGCCACACTGTTTGCTTTTATGGTGGGTGTAACATTGGGTCTGCCTGCAGGATATTTTGGCGGCAGGCTCGATACGCTTCTAACCTTTGTTTCCAATCTTGTACTCGCGTTTCCGGTCATATTACTATTCTATCTTTTGGTAACACCTGAAATTGTTGCTGCGGGAATTCCCACGTATATGGCCGCGGTTTTATTCTTATTTCCTATTATATTTTTCGTGGTGTTATGGAATTCACGTTATCATACACAGGCGCCAAGGCGGAACATTTACGTTGCTATTACATTGGTGATTGGGTTTTGGCTTTATTCCGGACTTGCATTTAATGCCGATCCCCTTGGGGTAATTTCGATGCCTGGGAATATCTTAATTGTTTTTGTTTCGGTTGTTTTTGTGAACTCTCCCACAGTATTCCGGATCGTGCGCGGTATCGTTTTAGACATCAAAACGCGCGATTATGT
>CALFSY010000246.1 GCA_937916365.1 uncultured Jannaschia sp.
ATTGTTGCCGTATCTTCCCGCCGCATGGTTGTGGGTCAAATCTGCGGGTGAAGGCAGTGGCCCCATATGCCAAATGTGGGGCCGTGAATCCGCCCTTTCGCGCCCGAATGCGGCATAACACGGGTCGCAAATCGGCGAATTTACCTAATTTTGCCGAAATTAGGATTACAATCATCATTGTTCGGTGTATTGGTAATGCCTTTAGAACATTATCAAATACAAAAAGCTGATAAATGAATTAACGCGCCTTGGGGTAATCACAGGACCCCAAAATATGGAAAATCGCCTTGAATGTTCATCGCATCAAAAACTAATTCCATCGCCCGAAACCGCCATTCGATCATCGTGGCCTGGGCAAAGGTTATCTTACCTATTTTGGCGCTGGCGCTTTTGTCGATGTTGTTTTTATTTGTCCGTGCCCCTACGCCCGATGTGCCGCCTGCGTTTGTGGACCCCGACCAACAAAGCGCGTTGATTGAACAAAACCTGTCGCAACCACGTTTTTCTAGCACCTTGGACGATGGGCGCCAGGTGACGCTTAGCGCGGTGTCAATGTCACAATCGCCTGCGACCCCAAATCGGATTTTTCTGCAATCGGTTGAACTTGAAATGGAAATGTCCGCACTGGATCAGGCATTGCTGACCGCCGAAAACGGGCAAATCAATCTTGCGCAGCAAATGGTGGATTTGCAGGGGGATGTGACATTTGTCACAGAAAATGGATACCAAGTATTCAGCGACGCAATGTCGATTGATTTGCAAGGGGGGCGGATGATCGCCCCCGGCCCCGTTTTCGCGCGGGGCAGCGCCTTTCAAATTCGGGCGGGCGGGATGGAATTTTCGGGGCCGCGCGCCGCCGCAATTCTACGTTTCACAGACGGGGTGCAGATGTTATACGACCCAAAGCAATGAGTGGGAAAATTCATGCGTAGCGTTATGTTTCATGCCCTATCCGCCGTGGTGTTCATGGGCGGTTTGGCAAATATGGCCCCGGCCCAGGTCAACATAGGCTTTGGCGGTGTGCCCCACGCACAGGATCAAACGATTGAGGTCACCGCCGATACCTTACAGGTCGATGAAACAACGGGAGATGCGATTTTTTCCGGTAATGTCATCGTTGTGCAAGGTGATCTGCGCATGGCCGCCGAAAATGTGCACGTGTCATATGCCCAAGAAAACGATGGCCCACGCGAGATCGTGGCCGTTACGGCATCGGGTGGCGTTTTGCTGACCCAAGGGGCCGCCGCCGCCGAGGGCACAGAGGCCCGCTATGACGTGCGCGAAAACGTTATACGGTTAAACGGCGATGTCATGGTCGCACAAGGCGATCTAAACCTGGCCGGTGAACGCTTGGTCATAGATATGATAACGGGCCAAGGCACCATGGTGGGTCGCGTGCGCACAACCCTGGGCGCGGCAGAATCGGAATGAATACGCCAATATCTCTTACAGTAACCGAGGGTCAGCAAGGCCTTCAGGTGCACCAGTTGCGCAAAAGCTATCACAAACGGCCGGTGATTCGG
The DNA here is from genome assembly GCA_937916365.1 of uncultured Jannaschia sp. Lineage (GTDB taxonomy): Bacteria > Pseudomonadota > Alphaproteobacteria > Rhodobacterales > Rhodobacteraceae > JANSYL01. The sequence continues at coordinate 1,524 of CALFSY010000246.1, forward strand.
GATTTATCGCTGACGTTAGCCCGTGGTGAGGTTGTGGCCCTGTTGGGACCAAACGGATCGGGCAAAACCACATCGTTTTACTGTATCGCGGGCCTTATTACACCTGACGGGGGCATGGTGGTGGTCGATGGGCAGGATGTGACGCTTTATCCCATGTATCGGCGCGCCCGGGCGGGGATTGGATACCTACCGCAGGAAATGTCGATTTTTCGTGGGCTTTCAGTTGAAAACAATATTCTGTCGATCCTACAAATCGTTGAAAAAGATCGTGTCAAACAACAACGGCGATTGGAAAATTTGCTGTCGGAATTTTCCATCGGCCATTTACGGCGGGCCCCTGCCCTATCACTTTCAGGCGGGGAACGACGGCGCGTTGAAATTGCGCGCTGCTTGGCGTCAAACCCGCGCTATGTTTTGTTGGATGAACCCTTTGCGGGTGTTGATCCCATCGCCGTGGGCGAAATTCGTAAACTTGTATCTGACCTTAAAACACGGGGTATTGGTGTTTTGATTACCGATCATAATGTGCGGGAAACATTGGAAATCGTAGATCGTGCCTATATCCTGCATGATGGTGCAATCATCATGTCCGGCACATCTAAGGACGTTGTGAAAAACAAAGATGTGCGCCGCGTTTACTTAGGCCAAAATTTTCGTATGCCTTAAGTGTAAAATAACAAAATCCACTTGACCGATGCGCCGTTTGCATCAACACCAGGTGGACGCTTTGCCGTGGGATGGCTAAGATATTCACCTAAACCTGTAAAAGGTATTATTCTATCGGCGTCGCATTATTTGGAGGGACCATGCGCTATCAAATCAGCGGAAAACAAATTGATATTGGCGTCGCGTTACAACATCACGTAAAGGAAAACCTGGGGCACGTCATCGAAAAATACGCCGAACGCCCCACCAATGCGACGATTGTATTTTCCCGGTCCGGCGCTAGATTTGTGTGCGAGGCAACGATTCATCTATCGACAGGCCTAACCGCCACCGCAAAGGGACAATCCCATGAAATCCACGCCGCCTTCGACGACGCAAGGGATAAGTTAGAAAAACAGCTGCGGCGGTATAAGCGCCGCTTAAAAGATCACCATCGCGAACGCCAAGATCCAGTTGATATTCAAAATGCCCCGATGTATGTGCTTGCCGTGCGGGAAGAGACCGAAGACACGGAAACGTCCGATTCCGAAACCTTGCAACCAATGATTGTTGCAGAACTAGAAACCAAAATTCCAAAGCTATCGGTGGGTGAGGCCGTGATGCAAATGGAACTTGCAGGGGCACCGGTGATGATGTTCAGAAACGACAAACATGATCGCTTAAACGTTGTCTATCGACGCGATGATGGCAACATAGGATGGGTTGATCCTATTTCCGGCTAAGCCGTGGGCGCAATGGTCGCCGGTTTTTGGGGATAAATGTTCGGGGTCACAACGCCGAGGCCATTTGAGGGCCAAAGATGTGATGATGATTAATCTTGCGCCGGTAGACCAAACCCTAATGCCACCAATTATGTCATCCCGCAAATTGTATGAACAAATGAGTTAAGAAATGAATTTATCTTCTTTTCTACAGCCAAGCGCGATCAAAGTCATAAGTGAGGTGACGAGCAAAAAACGTCTCTTTCAGCATCTTTCCGATGTCGCCGCCGACCTTATTGACCTGCCTGCGCCGCAAATTTTTGAAGCGTTGCAGGATCGTGAAAACCTAGGGCCAACCGGTGTGGGGCACGGTGTGGCCTTACCCCATGCTCGGCTAACCAATGTGTCAAAAATTCACGGTGTCTTTTTGAAATTGGAACATCCTATTGATTTTGAGGCGACCGATCGCCAGCCTGTCGATCTGATTTTTGCGCTTTTCGCGCCAAACGATACGGGTGTCGATCATTTGAAAGCACTGGCTCTGGTGGCGCGTATGTTTCGTGATCCAGCACTGTGTATGAAATTGCGCGCAAATTCCGATCCGGCGACGCTATATGCGGTGTTGGTCGACTATGAACCGTCGAAAGCCGCGTAACCAAACCTACATGCTTGATCGCAGCATTGATACCTGATCCATCAGGTATTGCGAAAACTCACCGCACAAATCATCCCTTGCCAGGCCGAACGCCACGGTCGCCTGTAAAAATCCGGCTTTGGACCCGCAATCGTAACGTTGCCCTTGGAACCGAAAGGCATGAACGTTGCCTGATCGCGCGATTTCCTGCGCGATTGCATCGGTTAATTGCACCTCCCCCCCCGATCCCGATTTAATGTTTTCAAGGTTGTTCATAATTGCAGGGGTCAAAATATAACGCCCGATCACGGCAAGTGTTGAGGGCGCGGTTTCAGGGCGCGGTTTTTCAACCATACCCTTCATTGATACGATCGCGCCTTGGTCCTCTTTTATATCGGCAATGCCATAAGACGCTGTTTTATCCGTTGGCACATCCATTGCGGCAACCATGTTACCGCCAATGTCGGAATGCACCTCGACCATTTGTTGCAGACAGGGTTTTTCGGCGGCAATCACATCATCGGGCAAAATAACGGCAAAAGGTTCATCGGACAAAAGCCGCCGCGCACACCAAACCGCATGCCCCAATCCCATGGGACTGTGTTGGCGAATATATGCGATTGCACCCGATTCCATATCGGTTGATGCAAGCGTCGCCAAAAGATCCGTTTTTCCCTTTTCCTTAAGGATGTTTTTTAACTCTGGGGCGTGATCAAAATAATCTTCCAATGCGCTTTTGCCACGCGACGTGACAAATATAAATTCTTTGATCCCTGCCGCGCGCGCTTCATCAATCGCGTATTGGATAAGCGGCCGATCAACCAAGGTCATCATTTCCTTGGGCACGGATTTTGTGGCGGGTAGGAACCTTGTCCCAAGACCCGCGACCGGAAAGATTGCCTTTGTTACGCGATGTCGCATGGATGCTTGCCCCGCCTAAGATATTCAAACGCTTCTAATATGATTAACGTCGATAGGCGAGGGGGGTATCGACGTGATTGCAATAGGTGCTGTAACGCCATCAAACATCTGAATTTATAACCATACCCTTATGATCGGCCACGTTTCAAATACACGTAATATGCACCCGCACCACCATGGCGCGGGTGCGCCTGGGCCACATCCAGGATCAAAGGGGCAAGCGGCGGCATACGCAGCCAATGCGGCACGGCGCGGCGTAAAACACCGCCGGCAATAAACGCAGACTCGTCTGTATTCTTACCCTTCCCGGTAATCACCAACACCAAACGTTGGCCATTCTTGTAAGCCTTGAGAATAAATGCGATTAATGCAGGCTGCGCCTCGGCCATGGTTTTTCCATGAAGGTCGATTTTGGTTTGGGGGGACAGTTTGCCGCGCATCATTCGGCGGTGGGTTGCGTGATCCATACGCGGTGAGGCCGATGCCAAAGGCTGTATTTGAATCTGTGGCGTGGTCGATGGCCGTGGTTGGACCTGGGGCACATGATTGGGTTTGGCGGTATTATTATCCTGCTTATCGTGCATGGCGGGCGCAGATGGCGCATTTGTGATCACAAAATGGTTTGGTTTCAAAGGCTTCGTGGCGCGTGTGGCATGTTTCCACAGTTCTAAATCATCTTTGCTTAAACCACCGCCTTTTCGCCGCCGCATCTATCGCGCCCCCAAGGCCAAGTATATTTTGACACAGGATGGGTATTTTCAAATACCTTATCCATCAGTTCAATTATCAATTTATCCGTCCGTTGCGACCAAAATCCAATTCGGATTATTCGACCCTACACGCCGTGCAAACGTCCAAATGTCACGCTGACGCTTGATTTCATTTGGATCCCCTTCGACAATATGATCTGCGGCATTTTTCACAACCGAGGTCAGCTCGGCGACGAACCGCACTGTGATTTCGGCCTCGGATGTTTCGGTGTCAAACGTCGCAGATTGTAACGCAACCTCGCGGAACCCAATAAACGATGCCTCAATCGTTAGGTTTTGGGCATTGCGTTGGGCAATCATCGTTTCAAATGTGTCTAATACATCGGCATCAAGAAACGATTTAATATCTTCAATATCACCGTTCTCATACGCCATAAGGATCATTTCATAAGCCCCGCGCGCACCCTGTAGAAAGGTAGATACCTCAAACCCCGGTTCGACCGATTTCATTTCAGCCAAGGCTTTGGCACTGTCGCTATCATTTTCGACATGGTCCGTGATGTCGCGGTCGCTATCATTCACGATCACGTCGAAATCACCCCTTGGGTCTTGTGTTTTGGGCGCATTCTGCACAGGCGGTTTTTCAAATCCGCCCCGCGTGCCCAGCACATTTCGCAACATCAAAATCAAAAAAATCGCTATTCCAGCCAACACCAGAAGCTGTAGAATAGAGGATGACATGGAAAACCTGCCCGAACATTTCGTTCTTTGGTGGATACTACTGTCATGTATCTAAGGCGCGCATGATGCAAAGTCCATGGCCCGCAACGCACGTGGTGATTATTTGAACTGAAAATCGGGGCCGTCACCATTGGTTTAATCAGGCAAAGCTAGGGGGGTGCAATCATGGTCGTTTTGTTCAAATTCACACATTGCGTTGCATAATGCTTGCCAACAGGGGCAATCGGCGGCTACCTCTGCCCGCGTGACCAACAATGAGGGATCGAACCATGGCCAGACCCAAAATTGCGCTTATCGGTGCCGGACAGATCGGTGGCACACTTGCCCATCTTGTCGCACTCAAAGAATTGGGCGATGTTGTTTTGTTCGACATTGCCGAAGGCGTTCCGCATGGCAAAGCGCTTGATATTGCCGAGGCGGGCCCCGCCGCGAAATTCGACGCAACATTAAAAGGCACCAATGAATACGCCGACATCGCAGGCGCGGATGTGTGTATCGTAACCGCAGGCGTGCCCCGCAAACCGGGGATGAGCCGCGATGATTTGCTTGGCATAAACCTAAAGGTGATGAAGGCCGTGGGTGACGGTATCCGCGACCACGCACCCGATGCCTTTGTGATTTGTATCACAAATCCGCTGGACGCGATGGTGTGGGCCCTGCGCGAGTTTTCAGGCTTACCCCATCATATGGTTTGCGGCATGGCGGGCGTTTTGGATAGCGCGCGGTTTCGCCATTTCCTGGCCGACGAGTTTGAGGTCTCTGTGAAAGATGTCACCGCATTCGTTTTGGGGGGGCATGGCGATACGATGGTCCCATCGGTGCGGTATTCAACCGTGGCGGGCATCCCGTTGCCCGATTTGGTGGACATGGGGTGGACAACCCAAGATAAACTTGATGCCATTGTCCAACGCACACGCGACGGTGGGGCGGAAATTGTGGGGTTGTTAAAAACCGGATCGGCATTTTATGCCCCCGCAACAGCAGCGATTGAAATGGCCGAAGCCTATCTGAAAGATCAAAAGCGTGTCCTGCCCTGTGCGGCCTGGTGTGATGGGGTGTTCGGGCTCAACGGAATTTACGTGGGTGTGCCTACGATAATCGGCGTAGGCGGAATTGAAAAAATTGTCGACATTACCCTAACCCGCCAGGAACAGACCATGTTCGACAATTCTGTAAACGCCGTTCAAGGTCTGATCGACGCGTGTAAAGAGATCAACGAAACACTGGTCTAACCAAACTGTTATGCGGTGTTAAAAATTTCTTCACGCTTGCGCCTTAAACGCAATTAAATCACAGTTTCACAAGGACTTATTCCCCATGAACATCCATGAATATCAGGCAAAAGCACTGTTGCGCCAATACGGCGCCCCAGTTAGCGACGGGCGCGCAATCCTTAAGGCGGAAGAGGCCAAAACCGCCGCAGGCGCGCTCGACGGGCCATTATGGGTGGTTAAGGCACAAATTCACGCAGGCGGGCGCGGCAAAGGCCATTTTAAGGAATCAGACGCCGGTGACAAAGGCGGGGTGCGCATCGCCCGATCTGTCGAAGAGGCCGCAGAAGAGGCAAAAAAAATGTTGGGCCGCACGTTGGTCACCCATCAAACGGGACCTGCGGGCAAACAGGTGGGGCGTGTTTATATCGAAGATGGGTCAGATATCGAACGCGAACTTTACCTGGCCCTGCTGGTTGATCGCGGGTCGTCGCGCATATCCTTTGTCTGTTCCACCGAGGGCGGTATGGATATCGAAGAGGTCGCGGCCCAAACCCCCGAAAAAATCCTGTCGTTCGCCGTTGATCCGGTGATGGGATACCAACCCTATCACGGGCGGCGCATTGCCTTTATGATGGGGTTAACGGGGGCGCAGGTGAAACAGTGCGTCAAGCTGATGGGGCAACTGTACACCGCGTTTGTCGAAAAAGACATGGAGATGCTGGAAATCAACCCGTTGATCGTCACCGATACCGGCGATCTAAAATGCCTGGACGCAAAGGTGGGGTTTGACGGCAACGCCATGTATCGCCACGCCGATATTGCCGCCCTGCGCGATGAAACGGAGGAAGACCCCAAAGAATTGGCCGCATCTAAATTCGACCTGAACTATATCGCGCTGGATGGTGAAATCGGGTGCATGGTCAATGGAGCGGGGTTGGCCATGGCCACGATGGACATCATCAAACTTTACGGGGCGGCACCTGCCAATTTTTTGGACGTGGGCGGCGGCGCCAGAAAAGAAAAGGTAACCGAGGCCTTTAAGATCATCACCAGCGACCCGAATGTGAAGGGCATTTTGGTCAACATTTTTGGCGGCATCATGCGGTGCGACATCATTGCCGAGGGCGTGATCGCCGCCGTGCAGGATGTGGGCCTGCAAGTGCCGCTGGTGGTGCGGTTAGA
>CALFSY010000247.1 GCA_937916365.1 uncultured Jannaschia sp.
TGACCTAATCAAAATCAATACCATAATAGGTGGTGGTATGAACACGGCCGTTACGCCGTCAATGGCACTGGATGCAATTTTGCCGAAAATACCGCCGCAAACACTAAAAAAACCGCCGCCGTTGCCAGGCATAACGCAACACCCCCAATTTGGTAGGAAACACCCGACATTAATGTGCCCAGCAACCGGCCTGCAGCATTTGCCATGTAATAAAACCCCACATCCATCGTTACGCGATCATCCTTAGTAAAGCTAAGGATTAAATAAGAATGAAGGGCCGAATTTACGGCAAATCCCGCGCCAAAAATCAAAAGGCCCAAGATCACCATCCCCACAACCCACGGGGCTGTCGGGGGCGCAAGATATATCATGGCCGATAACATCATAGGCACCAACGACAACCACCCCGCCCATCTGCGCGCCGCGCCAATCATTGTATTTTGCCCCCGTGTTTGTGCGCGCAGAATGTTTGGTGCATTGGCCTGTACTGCGCCATAGAGTATTACCCAAACGGCCATAAAAATACCGATACTAAAAAATGCGGCGCGGTTGCCCACCGCCGTGCCATCCGACAGCACAGCGTAAAAATAAATCGGGATCCCCACAACAAACCAAACATCCCGCGCACCGAATAAAAATACGCGCGCCGCGCTTAACCAATTTATATTTGGGTCGTTTGAAAAGATGTCTCGCAATTTTGCATCTTTGCGGCCACCCGGCAAACCGGCGGGCATACGCACAGCAACCGCGATCAGGATCGCCGCCAAAACCACCGCCATGCCCAAAACTGAGGGCACAAATCCAAACACCGCCAATGTCGCGGCGCCCACCAAAAACCCCAACCCTTTGACCGCGTTTTTTGATCCGGTCAGTACCGCCACCCACCGAAACAATGCACCATCGCGATCGGGGGCCAACAACTTTACCGCAGATTTCGATGACATTTTAGCAAGATCTTTGGCCACACCGGACAAACCCTGCACCAACATCACAAATGTAACCGATGCTGCAATCGTCCACCCCACATCAAGCTGCGATAATGCGATGAGCGCCAGGATTTGCAGGCCAAGCCCGGCATAAAGCGTTGTGGTCAACCCAAATCGTGCGGCAATCCACCCAGCCGATAGGTTCGTGATGATGCCTGCGACCTCATACAATATAAACAGGTATGCCAACTGTATCGGCGAAAACCCTAACGTATTGAAATGCAGCAAAACCAACATGCGTAATGCACCATCGGTCAACATAAACGCCCAATACGCTGCGGTGACGGCGATATAGGCGCCCAATCCCTGGGGTTGGGGGCGCATTGCCGCGGCGGGCATGGTCATGGATGTGCACCTACCATCATGGCCACGTCCACCAATCGGTGTGCATACCCCATCTCATTGTCATACCAGGCATAGATTTTAACCTGTGTGCCATTCACAACCATGGTCGATGGTGCATCAACGATCGTGGATCGTGGATCATTCACATAATCGGCGGATACCAGGGGGCGATCTTCATACCCCAAAATCCCTTGTAAGGGGCCATTTGATGCGGATTTTAGCAGCGCGTTAACCTCTGCCACTGTTGTTTCGCGCGCCACCTCGAACACGCAATCGGTCAGTGACGCATTTAGTAAAGGCACGCGAACCGCATGACCATTCAATTTTCCCTTTAATTCTGGATAGATGAGTGTGATGGCCGTTGCACTGCCTGTTGTGGTGGGGATCAACGAATTTAATGCCGACCGGGCGCGCCGCAAATCTTTTGCCGGGCGATCCACAATCGTTTGGGTGTTGGTGACATCATGTATCGTGGTGATTGATCCATGCCTGATACCTAAGGATTCGTGTATCACCTTTACAATCGGAGCCAGGCAATTTGTGGTGCAACTGGCCGCCGTAATAACCCGGTGATGGGCGGGGTCATAGATGGCATGGTTTACACCATAGACGATATTGGCCGCAGCGTTGTCTTTAACGGGTGCAGCAACAATCACACGTTTGACCCCTGCATCAAAATAGGGGGCAAGTTTCGCCACGGTTTTGAACGCGCCGGTGCAATCAATCATGACGTCGATGTCTGTTAGGGGTAAGTTTGTAGGATTTTTTTCCGAAAATACCGGCAGGCGCATTTCGTTGATCGTGATACTAGTCTCATCCGCCTCAAATAGTGCGTCCCAACGCCCATGGACAGTGTCAAATTCCAACAAATGGGCGTGCATCGCAGGATCGCCTGTGGCGTCATTGACAAAGGCGATTTGAGCCCCCCGATCCAATAGGACACGCAATGCCAATTTTCCAATTCGACCAAGACCATTTAGGGCATATATCGTCATCTCACACGCCTTTCCGCCGCTGTCGCATTCGATATGATGCCTGTATCATAAAACGGGCGCATGATACCATCGCCTACGACAATATCTATTGTGATGATAGTGTGACAAACATTGCAAATTCCTATAATTCTGACAAAAGAAATCAGATAATCAATGACACACGCCACAGTAAAAATAATGAAACATGCCTTACGTCTACGTTCTAGGCGGCTTGGCATACTCGCTTGGGCCATCGCGGCATTGTGCGCCCTGCCTATGGGGGCGGTGGCATTGGCGGCGCTGACGGGTGGGGCGGATACATTATCACAGTTGGTGGCGACCGTTCTGCCCCAATACATTGGCACAACTGTGGTGTTAGGTGCGATTGTGGCAGTGGGCACCGGCGTTATTGGAACGGGCACAGCGTGGTTGGTCACGGCCACAATTTTTCCTGGTCGCCGAATTTTTGAAATTATTTTGGCACTGCCTTTGGCGTTTCCAGCATATGTGTTGGCGTATGCTTATACCGATTTTTTGGATCATCCCGGGTGGGTTCAATCAACCTTGCGCGGCATCACGGGATGGGGGCCGCGGGATTACTGGTTTCCTGAAATACGATCGTTGGGTGGGGCCGCGGCAATGTTGACGTTGGTTTTATATCCTTATGTCTATTTGTTGGCGCGCGCCGCATTTTTACAACAATCGGCCACGGCCCATATCGCGGCACGCACATTGGGCCACAAACCGTGGCGTACATTTTTGCGTATTTCCCTGCCTATCGCGCGCCCGGCCATTGCGGGGGGGGTATTGTTGGCCTTGATGGAAACGTTGGCCGATTTTGGCACGGTGTCGTATTTCGGCGTGCAAACCTTTGCCACCGGTATTTACCAAAGCTGGTTTTCATTTTTCGACCGTGCAGCAGCGGCACAGTTGGCGTTGTGTCTGTTGATGATTGCCTTGATGCTGGCCGTGGCGGAACGCGCACAGCGGCGCAATCACCGTCATCACGGCGCGGGCCGTCGGTTTGAGGCGCTGCCACCTGCTCGTTTGACAAGAATACAGGCGGCATGGGCCATGATCGCTTGTGGTATGCCTGTCATTTTTGGATTTATTCTTCCCACAGGATTATTATTGAGCATGGGGTGGGGGTCAGGCCAGATTTTGTTTAGCCCGCGTTATGGGGCATTTTTGCAAAACTCGCTAACATTGGCTACCATTGCGGCAATTATAACAGTTATGGCCGCCATCGCGCTTGGATTTAATGCGCGGCTTCATCCCACACGTCCGGCTCAAACGGCAATCCGTTTGGCCAGCCTTGGATATGCTGTGCCGGGCGGTGTGATTGCCGTTGGGCTATTGGTGCCTTTTGCGGCGTTTGATACGTTGCTTGATACTATTATGGAGGCAACGTTTGCCATTGATACAGGGTTATTTATTACCGGATCCATCTGGGTGCTGGTGATGGCCTATATTGTGCGGTTTTTGGCCGCTGCCTTGAATGCGTATGATGCCGGATTGGCCACAATCAATCCAAACATGGACGTCGTTGCACGAACATTGGGGCGCACGCCCAATACAATCTTGCGTGGGGTGCATTTGCCAATTTTGCGCCCCTCAATCCTGACGGCATTTTTGATTGTCTTTGTAGATGTGATGAAGGAATTGCCCGCCACACTGATCATGCGCCCTTTTAACTTTGATACATTGGCCATACAGGCGCACCGATTGGCCGCTGATGAACGGTTAAGCGAGGCCGCTGTGCCAAGCCTGGTTATCGGGGGCGTTGGGTTAATTCCTGTCATAATTTTATGCTGGCGCCTTGGCCGGAAAAATTGAACGTATGATGGATAATACACCCAACCGGTTGACACACCCCAACTAACATCCCACCTAAATGTATCCTGCCGGAGGGGGCGATGGGTGGCCGCATAAGTCGGGGCCTGGTCCCCCTGCCGTAACAAAGGAAGGTAAGTAACACTATGACCCAAGATATATTTCCTATCTTACCGCTACGCGATATTGTTGTATTTCCGCATATGATTGTGCCTTTATTCGTAGGGCGCGAAAAATCGGTTCGCGCGCTGGAAGAGGTGATGAAAGACAACAAGCAGATTTTGTTGTCGAGCCAAATGGACCCATCCATTGATGACCCGAGCCAAGATGACATTTATAAGATCGGGGTTCTTGCCAACGTATTGCAACTGTTAAAGTTGCCCGATGGCACCGTAAAGGTATTGGTCGAAGGCGCAATGCGCGTTCAAATCGAAGATTTTTCCATAACCGATGATTTTATGGCGGCGCGCATTGTTGTGTTGGATGAAATTGACGGGGATGTGGATGCGATCCAAGCGCTGCAACGATCTGTGGCCAATGATTTTGAACGCTACGCCAAGATTAGAAAAAATATCCCCGAAGATGTGTTAACCACCATTGGCGATGCCACCGATCCGATGCGATTGGCCGATCTTGTATCGGGTCATCTAGGCGTCGATGTGCGCCAAAAACAAGATCTTTTAGAAACCCTTAGTGTATCGGCACGTTTGGAAAAGATTTATGGCCTGATGCAGGGGGAAATGTCTGTTCTGAAGGTCGAGAAAAAAATAAAATCGCGCGTGAAATCGCAAATGGAACAAACACAGCGCGAATATTACTTAAACGAACAAATGAAAGCGATCCAACGCGAATTGGGCGACGGGGAAGAAGGCGCCGGTGAGATTGCGGAGTTAGAGGATCGCATCGCCCAAACGGCCCTTTCCAAAGAAGCACGCGAAAAGGCGGACGGCGAAATCAAAAAATTAAAATCAATGCCGTCTATGTCGGCCGAAGCCACAGTCGTGCGCAACTATCTTGATTGGTTGTTATCAATTCCGTGGGGCGTTAAATCGCGCGTCAAAAAAGATTTAGGCAGGGCGCAAACCGTTCTTGATGATGATCATTACGGGTTGGAAAAGGTCAAAGAACGCATTGTCGAATATCTAGCGGTTCAGCGCCGGTCGAAAAAATTGAAAGGCCCGATTTTGTGTCTGGTAGGGCCGCCGGGCGTGGGTAAAACATCGCTTGGCAAATCTGTGGCCCGGGCCACAGGGCGTGAATTTATACGCATCTCTTTAGGGGGCGTGCGTGACGAATCGGAAATTCGCGGCCATAGACGCACCTATATTGGATCAATGCCGGGTAAGATCATTCAGGCTTTGAAAAAGGCAAAAACCACGAATCCTCTGATCCTGCTGGATGAAATAGATAAGATGGGGCGTGATTTTCGGGGGGATCCTGCCTCTGCCATGCTTGAGGTATTGGATCCTGAACAAAACGGAACGTTCGTGGACCATTATTTGGAGGTAGAATACGATCTATCCAACGTGATGTTTTTAACCACGGCAAATTCTTATGCCATGCCCGAACCACTATTGGATCGGATGGAAATCATTCCTTTGGCCGGATACACCGAGGATGAGAAACGCGAAATTGCAAAGCAACACCTGATTAAAAAGCAGGTTAAAAACCATGGTCTTAAAGTGCGCGAATTCGATCTGACCGATGAAGCGTTAACCGATGTGATCCGTTATTACACGCGCGAGGCAGGGGTTCGTAATCTGGAACGTGAAATCGCAAAAATGGCGCGCAAGGCCGTAACCACCATCGTGAAACAAGAGGCCGAAACGATCAATGTTACCCCTGATACGCTTGAAGATTTATTGGGTGTTCGACGATTCAAATATGGCTTGGCCGAAAAAGAAGATCAGATCGGTGTTGTCACTGGATTGGCGTGGACATCGGTGGGTGGTGATTTGTTAAGCATAGAAGCGCTGCGTTTACCAGGCAAAGGGCGCATGAAAACCACCGGTAAATTAGGCGATGTTATGAAAGAGTCGATTGATGCGGCTGCATCATTCGTGCGCTCGATTAGCCCATCAATCGGGGTGCGGCCCACAAGGTTTGATAAATGGGATATTCACGTGCACGTTCCCGAGGGCGCAACCCCAAAAGATGGACCTTCGGCAGGGATTGCTATGGTAACATCCCTTGTATCGGTGCTTACCCAAATTCCCGTCCGCAAAGATATTGCAATGACGGGTGAAGTGACATTGCGTGGTAATGTTTTGCCCATCGGTGGTTTGAAGGAAAAATTGTTGGCTGCGTTGCGTGGTGGGATCACCACAGTCTTAATCCCTGCGGATAATGAAAAAGACCTGCCCGATATTCCCGATAACGTGAAAGAAGGGCTAACCATTCTACCTGTGCAGCATGTGTCGGATGTTTTGAAACTGGCATTGGTGGATACACCTACGCCGATAGAATGGGACGAAGCCGCTGAAGAAGCCGCCACCGCCCAACAAGCATTGGACCAAGATGGCCCGGAAGGTGCCGTTGCCCATTAAAGATACGCGCAATCAAAAAAGAGGTTCATGCGCGGTATGGTCTCAGCCAGACGCGGCGCAAACAAAGGCCATGCGCGCCCTGGAAAGACCAAAGTGGGAACAAAAGTTGTCAAACCCATCAAAAAGGTTTGGCAACTTTCCCTGTAAAACATTGATATTTTATTATAAAATAAGTCTGGCGGAGAGACAGGGATTCGAACCCTGGGTGGGCTTGCACCCACAACGGTTTTCGAGACCGCCCCGTTCGACCACTCCGGCACCTCTCCGCGTTTAGCCATAGCTTATAATATGATTTCCTAGTCATGTTATATATATCCTGCAAGGGTTTGCAAAATCTTCTAACCTAAAATTCGAGAGGTATGCCTTTATTCGCATATCCCATATAAAACTTCCTCTTGACACAATACAGGCTTTGAAGGATAGCAGGCGCTCAATGATTGCATCTATAGAATGATTTCGCGCTGTTGAACAAATGCCCTAGGGGCCGGTATTCAAATCAAGTTAATCTATGATTAAGTTGGTATAAATACTGCAAATGGTACATTGCCAGTTTGTGCCATCTGTGACGCGTGACGTATAAGAAAAGGAAACGGCGCCTATGTTTGCGGTAATGAAGACGGGCGGAAAACAATACAAAGTGCGCTCTGGCGACATTTTGAAGGTTGAAAAATTGCCCGCTGAAACAGGCGAAATTGTTCAGTTCAACGATGTCCTTATGCTTGGCGGTGATACGACGGTTGTGGGGGCACCTTTTATTTCTGGGGCTGCTGTGCGCGCACATGTGGTCGATCAAGTAAAGGGTGAAAAGGTAATCAACTTTGTTAAACGGCGGCGTAAGCATTCGTCACAACGCAAAAAAGGTCATCGCCAACATCTGACCCTTGTGCGTGTTACCGAAATCGTGCCTTCGGGTGCAGAGGTCCAGCAGGTTACCCCGACGCTTACCGCAAAACCAGCCCGCGCCCAATCTGCGGAACCAAAGACATCATCGCCCCCCCCTACAGAAACCACCGATGATTTGAAAAAATTGTCGGGCGTTGGTCCCACGATTGAGAAAAAACTACATGCAGCAGGTGTAACGCGCTTTGCCCAGATTGCGGCATGGACGTCCGATGATATTGCCGCCATGGACGCGCAGCTTTCTTTTAAGGGGCGCATTGAACGCGAACGATGGGTTGAGCAAGCCCAAGCATTGATCGAAGAAGATCAAAGCCAATAGAACACGAGGGAAAAACAAATGGCACATAAGAAAGCAGGCGGATCTTCGCGCAATGGGCGTGATTCTGCCGGACGCCGATTGGGTGTAAAAAAATATGGTGGGCAATCCGTGATTCCCGGCAACATTATCGTGCGCCAGCGTGGCACCAGATGGTATCCGGGCGAGGGCACAGGGATAGGCAAGGATCATACGATTTTCGCCAAAATCGCAGGTCACGTAACCTTTTCTAAGGGGTTCAAAGGTCGTTCCTTTATATCAGTGCAACCGATGGTTGAGGTTGCAGAATAATATCGCAACCTTGGTAAAATAAATATGCCCGCAATAGTGGGCGACGTGGGCTAGGTTCTACGTTATCGGCTAGTTTATACCGATAATTGCAGGCTACCTTTG
>CALFSY010000248.1 GCA_937916365.1 uncultured Jannaschia sp.
GCACGTTCACGGTCTCTTGAAATCCTTTGAGGATACAAAGCAACGTGTTAGGTGGATCATAAAATGTTCAAACCATTTCCAACATTTTTCGGCCCCGTAGCTCAACCGGATAGAGCAAGCGCCTTCTAAGCGCTAGGTTGTGGGTTCAAGTCCTACCGGGGTCGCCAACATTCTTTTCAGATAAAACAACGCTTTATAAATGCGCTTTGCGATTTATGTATGCCACAAAACGATGGCTTCATACCTAAATCGCTAGAGGATCAATGCCTCAATCCCATGATCGGATTGGATGTGTGATTTAATGGAAAACGCCGTTGCGATTGCGATACCCAGCACAACAATAAGACACACGATGGCCATACATAATGCAATGGATTCCAATTTTTCACGATTCATTCTAAAAGTTTTGAACATTATACCCCTGAGATCACATGAAACCTTACTCATTAGCCTGGTTCGATTGCGGTATATGATTGGCGCGCATATTTATTTTAAATTTAATGATGTCACGATTTTGGCATAGGCAAGGACACCACCGGATACGGTGTGCAACGCACTATTTCACAGGCGGCGACAATGCGCGCCGTGGTGGTAGGGTATGCGCTAAAAACATCCCGAAAGTTTACGAAAATACGTTTTCAAATTGACGATGCAGCGCGGTGTCCACGTCCTCCATCGTGATAGGCAAACCTAAATCAATCAGGCTGGTCACACCACGATCCGAGATACCACAAGGAACAATGCCATCATAATGGGATAAATCGGGATCTACGTTGATGGATAAACCATGCGTCGTGACCCATTTACGAAGCCGCACGCCAATGGCGGCAATTTTATCCTCGCGTATATCACCATCGGGCAGTGGTGGTTTATCTGGTCGCCTCACCCATACACCAACGCGGCCTTGTCTTAGTTCACCTTTGACGTTGAAATCACCCAATGCGGCAATCACCCATGCCTCAAGCTGTGCCACAAAATGTTGAACATCGCGCCCACGGCGGGTCAAATCAAGCATAATATAAACAATGCGTTGACCAGGCCCGTGATAGGTATATTGCCCCCCGCGCCGGGCGGCATATACCGGAAAACGCGCCGCATCCTTCAAATCGGTAAGGTTGGCCGATGTGCCTGCGGTATACATGGGGGGGTGTTCCAACAACCAAACCGCCTCTTGCGCTGTGCCTGCCCGAATCGCTTCTGCGCGCGTTTCCATCCAGGCCATGGCATCGTCATAAGGGACAGGGGTTTTTGATGTGATCCACGCAACCATGATATTGTTTGCCCACAGAAATTAGATATGAACCTTTTAAGGACATCATAGATCGTCAAAAGTATATAAAGGATCACACAGCGTGCCCCTTCACAGTAACGAACTACTAAGCTAATAAATCAGGTCATAATACGCGGTCGTGGCGGAATTGGTAGACGCGCAGCGTTGAGGTCGCTGTGGGGTAACTCCCGTGGAGGTTCGAGCCCTCTCGACCGCACCATATTTATTGTTTTGTGTGTAGAATGCGTTTAAGGCATTGAAAGGTAGCGTAAAATAGGCGGTTCTAGGGCCTTCATTTCGGGTATATGTGAGGCGGTGTTTGAAGGCCAGTTTGAGGATGATACGGCGGGCGGCGATATTACC
>CALFSY010000249.1 GCA_937916365.1 uncultured Jannaschia sp.
CCTTTATCACCGCCCATTTCCCCGCGTTTGTGACCGAGGTCTGCGGGCCGATCACGCCGGGGTCTGTGCTGCATTCCATGGGCATCACCACCACCTCTGCCCTAGGGGCCTGGGCGATTTCGTTGATCGGTATGGCCAACATCGCGGGCACGATATTTGCCGGGTGGCTTGGTGCGCGGTTTCCCAAAAAATATATCCTAACGGCCATTTATGCGGGGCGCACCTTGGCGGCGTCGATTTTTATTCTAACCCCGATCACCCCATTGACCGTGGTTGTTTTTTCCATCGTGATGGGATCGTTGTGGTTGGCGACTGTGCCGCTGACCTCTGGGTTAATCGGATATATTTACGGCCTGCGTTACATGGGCACACTTTACGGCATCATTTTCTTTAGCCATCAGTTGGGCGGATTTTTGGGCGTATGGTTAGGGGGCTGGATGTATGATTTATACGGCAGC
Organism: uncultured Jannaschia sp.; assembly: GCA_937916365.1. Taxonomy (GTDB): domain Bacteria; phylum Pseudomonadota; class Alphaproteobacteria; order Rhodobacterales; family Rhodobacteraceae; genus JANSYL01. The sequence continues at coordinate 459 of CALFSY010000249.1, forward strand.
TACAATGCCGTTTGGTGGATCGGTGTTGGTGTGGGCGCGATTTCGGCCATCGCACATTTGCCAGTGAATGAAAAACCACTGGCCGAACGGGCGCAAGGCGTGCCAATCACCGGTTAAAGGTGGTGTTAGGGGTAAGTCGCGGTCAAATCTTTCCACATGATATAGGCATCGACATACCCATGGGCCGGGTGTTGAAACGCCTGCGGAATGCGCCCCACGATTTCAAACCCCGCCCTTTGCCAAAGCCGTATGGCAGGGGCATTTGAAGATACGACAAAGTTAAACTGCATCGCACGATACTGTTGTGCACGGGCTTGATCCAAAGAATGTGCCAACATGGCCCGCGCCACACCCTGCCCACGTGCGGCGGTGGCCGTCACATAGCCGCAGTTGCACACATGCGCCCCACCGCCGCCTTGGTTCCGGCGCAGATAATATGTGCCTAAAATTGTTTCATCACGTTCTGCAACATGCACAATATGGTCGGGCGCGCACCAATACTTTATGGCGGCCTCATCGGTGATGCCTGGATCAATGGCATAGGTGTCCCCGGCCTGAAAGACCGGCCTCAAAATTGAAACCAACGCCTGTCCATCGACGGCGGCAAATGGGCGGATTGAAATCCCGGTCATGGACGATGTGCCCTACCTTGCACAGTGTTACACATAAAATGTCGTTGCCTAATGTTACGTCAATCGTGGGCCAAGTTATCATTGCATACTATAATTTTACATCGCTCTTTTGTATGGTAGATTACAAAGGTGATGGTCCAAGCCCTTATGATATTATTAACCGCGCTCACGCTAATCGCGTGTCAGGCGGATATACCCGATGCATCGCGTGTTATTGGGTCTGGGCCCGATCCATGTGGCGCGGCGGGGTGGGCACATCTGGTGGGGCAAACCCGCGATGTGTTGGCGGGCATAACATTGCCTACGCCCACACGGGTGATAGGGCCAAACGATGCCGTAACAATGGATTATTCCCCAACCAGATTGAACATATCGTATAACGAACATGACGTCATTACCCGCGTTCGATGCGGGTAGGGCCAAATCAATCGGTCCGGCGTGCGTATGAAAATGCCTTGCATTGATCGTTTACGTTATCTAAATGGAATATAACAGCGGCGTGTTGGGGCTATAACCTAACATTCCACCGGAAATGCAACGGGCCGCGTGCCCGTTTTTTTGTGCCAAGATGATGACAAGCCTGATCGCCAAAACCGCCATGGACAAAAGATTGGCCGAAATCTTGATCCCTGTGATTGAAAACATGGGGTTCGAGGTCGTGCGTATCCGCGTGCAGGGTGGTAAAACCAAAACGTTGCAAGTCATGGCCGAACGCCCAAGCGGCGGCATAGAGGTAGAGGACTGCGCCGCCATTTCCACCCAGATCAGCGCAATCTTAGATGTCGAAGACCCGTTGGACGATGCCTATGTGTTAGAGGTTTCAAGCCCTGGTATTGATCGGCCCCTAACCCGGCAAAGGGATTTTGAGGTGTTTGAAGGATATGAGGTGAAACTGGAAACGACGGAAATGATTGATGGGCGGCGCCGGTTCAAAGGTATGCTGGCCGGCGTGCAGGATAACGAGGTGTTGTTGAACATTGACGCAGGCACCATCGGCCTGCCATTTGACTGGCTAAGCGATGCAAAGCTGGTGCTGACTGACGATTTGATAAAAGATATGCTGCGCCAACGTAAAAATACCCAAAATTCCCCATCCTCCCCTTCGGACGAACATGATCCGATATTACAGGGGAATTAAAAAATGCCAAACATACAACAAACCCCACAACCCGTTGACATAGGAAAGTGACCCCATGTCCATCACATCTGCAAACCAATTAGAATTGTTGCAAACCGCCGAGGCCGTCGCGCGCGAAAAAATGATTGATCCCGCGCTAGTCGTCGAAGCGATGGAAGAAAGCCTCGCCCGGGCTGCAAAATCACGCTATGGGGCCGAGCTTGACATCCGCGTATCAATCGATCGCAAAACCGGTCGTGCCACCTTTACCCGCGTGCGCACCGTGGTCGATGACGAAGAATTCGAAAACGAAAAGGCACAGTTGACTGTCGAACAGGCCAAACAATACTTGGAAAATCCCGCCATCGGCGACACATTGATTGACCAAGTGCCCCCCGTAGATATGGGGCGGATTGCCGCCCAATCGGCAAAACAGGTGATTTTGCAAAAGGTGCGCGAGGCCGAACGCGACCGTCAATACGAAGAATTCAAAGACCGCGTCGGCACCATTATTAACGGGGTGGTAAAACGCGAAGAATACGGCAACGTCATCGTCGACATCGGCCGCGGTGAGGGCCAAGTGCGCCGCACCGAAAAAATCGGACGCGAAGCTTATCGCACCGGTGATCGTATTCGTGCCTACATCAAAGATGTGCGCCGTGAACAACGCGGCCATCAAGTGGTGCTAAGCCGCACCGCCCCTGAATTTATGGCCGAACTGTTCAAGATGGAGGTGCCCGAAATCTACGACGGGATCATTGAAATCAAGGCCGTCGCGCGCGACCCAGGCAGCCGCGCAAAAATCGCCGTAATCTCGTATGATACCTCCATCGATCCCGTTGGTGCCTGTGTGGGGATGCGTGGGTCGCGCGTGCAGGCGGTGGTCAATGAATTGCAGGGCGAAAAAATCGACATCATCCCCTGGAACGAAGATGCACCCACCTTTCTGGTCAACGCTTTGCAACCGGCCGAGGTGTCAAAAGTGGTCTTGGACGAACAGGCCGAAAGAATCGAAGTTGTTGTGCCGGACGATCAATTATCGTTGGCCATTGGTCGCCGTGGGCAAAACGTGCGGTTGGCCTCGCAATTAACGGGGCTTGATATTGATATTCTGACCGAGGAAGAGGAATCAAAACGCCGCCAGGCAGAGTTCGAAGACCGCACGCGGTTTTTCATGGATACCTTGGATTTAGATGAATTTTTCGCCCAACTGCTAGTGGCCGAAGGATTCACCGCGTTGGAAGAGGTCGCCTATGTCGATCAAAACGAGTTGTTGACCATTGACGGCGTAGACGAAGCAACCGCCGATGAATTACAGGCCCGCGCCCGCGACTACCTACAAGAACAAAATAAAAAAGCATTGCAAAAAGCCCGCGAATTGGGCGTGACCGACGCCTTGATTGATTTCGAAGGTCTATCGCCGCAAATGTTGGTCGCTTTGGGTGAGGATGGTATCAAAACATTAGAAGATTTTGCCACCTGTGCCGATTGGGAATTGGCCGGCGGTTGGACAACTGTAGATGGTGAACGTGTCAAAGATGAAGGTTTGCTTGAAAATTTTGATGTAAGCCTGGAAGAAGCCCGCAACATGGTCATGACGGCCCGCTTACACCTGGGCTGGATCACGCAAGAGGAACTAGAAGCACAGCAAAACGACATATCCACCACCCTTGATGACGCAGACGCGGAAAACAACGATTAAGGTGTCATTGATTTGTATCAAGACATAACCATGACCCGCGGCGGGCAGAATAAAAAATGCGATAATGGGGCCATGCGCCGCTGCATCGCGACAGGTGCGGTGCAACCAAAACATAGGCTTATCCGTTTTGTTGTGACGCCCGATGGAGATATTGCGCCCGATCTACTTGAAAAATTGCCCGGACGTGGCATTTGGATAAGTGCAGACCCCGAGGCGTTTGAAAAGGCGATCAAGCGCAACCTTTTTGCCCGCGCTGCCAAAACGCGGGCCATCGCTGCATCCGACCTGACCGAAAAGGTCGAAACAGGTCTTGTGTGGCAGGTGACACACCTTATCGCCCTGGCCCGCAAGGCAGGGCAGGCCGTGGCCGGGTTTGAAAAGGTCAAAGATTGGCTTGCCTCTGATCGCGCTGTCATCTTGTTTCAGGCAATGGATGGATCGCAGCGTGGCAAATCTAAATTGCGCCCCCCCCAAAGCGCGCGGTATTTTAATGTTTTGACATCCGCAGAATTGGGTTTGGCATTCGGACGGCACAGTGTGATACACAGTGCGCTTGCCGCTGGTGGTTTGGCCCACCGTGTTGTAGAGGGTGCTATGAAATTGCAAGGCTTGCGTGCAATCGACGCAAGCGGCGGCCAAGCCGCCGGAAAGGACGAAAACAGGGTATGAGCGACCAAGACGGCAAAAAAACCCTTGGCTTATCCGATGGGGCCCGCAGCGGGCGCGTGAACCAAAGTTTTTCACGTGGACGAACCAAAAGCGTTTTGGTGGAAACCAAACGCAAACGGGTGTTGACCCCAAAACCTGGTGCGAAATCCGCCGCTGCCAAATCGGCCGAAGGCAATAAGCGCGAAAAAACGGTGCCTGATGCCGAACTGGAACGCCGTGTAAAAGCCATCCAAGCTGCAAAGGCCCGCGAAGCCGAAGAAGAAGAACGCCGCAAGGTTGAAGCCGCCAACCGTGAGGCCGAACGCGCCCGCCGTAAAGCCGAACAAGAAGCCCGCGAACGCGAAGAAGCGTTAAAAGCACAGGCCGAAGAAGAGGCGCGCCAAGCCGCATTAAAAGCCGCGGCAACAAAACCAGCCCCGTCAAAATCCACCGCCGCACCTGCCAAAAGCGAGGCAGAACGCCCGGCCCAACAAACCCAACCCGGCACAGGACCGCGGAGCGGTAAATCCGCCCCCAATCGCCGCAACGACCAAGACCGCGAAGATAAAACAGGACGTGGGCGCGGCGAACGCGAAGGCCGCCGCTCCGGGAAATTGACAGTGAACCAAGCGCTTGCCGGTGGGGAAGGCGGGCACCAACGATCGCTTGCCGCCATGAAGCGCAAACAAGAACGCGCGCGGCAAAAGGCGATGGGCGGGGGCGAGGCGCGTGAAAAAATCGTGCGCGACGTGCAGGTGCCCGAAACCATTGTTGTGTCGGAATTGGCGGGGCGCATGGCCGAACGGGTGGCTGATGTGGTCAAAGCGTTGATGCAAAACGGCATGATGGTCACACAAAACCAATCCATAGACGCCGACACGGCGGAATTGATTGTCGAAGAATTCGGCCATCGCGTGCAACGGGTCTCAGACGCCGATGTCGAAGACGTTATTGATACCGTCGAAGACGCCAGCGTAGATTTACAACCCCGTCCACCGGTCGTCACCATCATGGGCCACGTCGACCATGGTAAAACCTCGCTTCTGGATAAAATTCGCCGGGCTAATGTTGTGTCGGGTGAAGCGGGCGGTATCACGCAACATATCGGCGCCTATCAGGTAAAAACCGAAGGCGGCGCGATTTTAACCTTTCTTGACACACCGGGCCACGCGGCCTTTACCGCCATGCGCGCGCGTGGGGCGCAGGTGACCGATATTGTGGTGTTGGTTGTCGCCGCTGATGATGCGGTGATGCCGCAAACGGCCGAGGCGATCAACCATGCCAAGGCGGCCCAAGTGCCCATGATTGTGGCCATCAACAAAATCGATAAGCCAGAGGCCAACCCCCAAAAGGTGCGCACAGATCTTTTGCAGCACGATGTGATTGTCGAAGATATGTCGGGCGAGGTGCAGGATGTAGAGGTTTCGGCCCAAACGGGCCAGGGTTTGCCCGATTTGTTGGAATCGATTGCTCTACAGGCCGAAATCCTGGAACTAAAGGCCAACCCTGATCGTGCCGCGCAAGGCGCGGTGATCGAAGCGCAGCTTGACGTGGGCCGCGGCCCCGTTGCCACTGTATTGGTGCAAAACGGCACCTTGAAACAGGGCGATATTTTTGTTGTGGGTGAACAATGGGGTAAGGTTCGCGCGCTTATAAATGACCAGGGCGAACGTGTAAAACACGCCGGCCCATCGGTTCCCGTCGAAGTGTTGGGTTTGAACGGCACGCCCGAGGCCGGCGATGTGTTAAATGTGGTCGATACCGAGGCACAGGCGCGTGAAATCGCCGCCTATCGTGCGCAGGCGGCCAAAGATAAACGCGCCGCGGCGGGGGCGGTTGCCACGCTTGACCAACTTATGGCCAAGGCCAAGGCCGATGAACATATTGCCGAATTACCCATTGTGGTAAAGGCTGATGTGCAAGGATCGACCGAGGCGATCGTGCAAGCATTGGAAAAAATCGGCGATGATCAAGTGCGCGTGCGTGTTATCCACCACGGCGTGGGCGCAATTACCGAAAGCGATATTGGCCTGGCCGAGGCCTCGGGCACCTCTGTCATAGGGTTTAATGTGCGCGCAAACGCCCCGGCCCGCACGGCGGCCAACCAAAAGGGCGTAGAATTGCGGTATTATTCCGTAATCTATGATTTAGTTGACGATGTGAAAGCCGCCGCATCAGGCCTTTTGGGTGCCGAAATCCGCGAAAATTTCATCGGATATGTCGAAATCAAAGAAGTATTTCGCGTCTCGGGCGTGGGCAACGTTGCGGGGTGTCTGGTGACCGAGGGCGTGGCCCGCCGGTCGGCAGGTGTGCGTTTATTGCGCGATGATGTGGTTATCCACGAAGGCACCCTAAAAACGTTGAAACGTTTCAAGGATGAAGTGCGCGAAGTGCAGTCAGGCCAAGAATGTGGGATGGCGTTCGAAAACTACGACGACATTCGTGCAAAAGATGTGATCGAAATTTTCGAACGTGAAGAGGTCGAGCGCACCTTAAATTGATGTAATTCGATTCAATTTGAAAAGGTGCTTTTGTACTTAGGTGTCCAGTTCTTCGACCTTTGCCTCGGCGGATTTTTGCACCAATGTTACTGCGTGCAAACAATCCCTGCGGTTTTTGTAGCCTTCGCCACTACCGGCGATGATCTGCCCGTTTGAGGCGCGAAGACGCCAGCGCCATTCGCTGGCCTTATCGCGGTATACTTGGAATTTCATTTTTAATCCTTTCTGGGATACGCCCGTTTGAATGTGTGCGCCGTGTAGCGCATTATTATTGTTTATGATTTTTCCAAACAACATCCCGATCAGATTGCCTTTGGCATTGCAGGGCCAAACGGCAACAACGATTATGGGCGCGTATGGGGCCATCCGTTCGCACCCATACCCTTATACGATATTTGTCTTTAGGTCCACCGATCTGTGAATATGTTGGGTTTATTGCCCACCTATCTACAAAATGGATGCTTTTGCCCCAAAATTATTCTGGGTTGCGGCGCCAGATTGAAATATTCAGCGCCGCAGCCAAAGTGACCCAAATAAGATATGGCACAAACAAAAGTCCCGCGATTGTGTCGAGTTGGAAAAAGCTAACCATTGTGCCGCACACCGCGGCCCAAAGCCCCCCCATAACGCCCAATGCCGCCCGTATTCGATGTAGGCCGAAAAAAACTGGGCTCCACAGTGTGTTAAATGCAATCTGCATTCCCCAAAAGGCCATGGCATAGGCGTTGTTGTCTAGGTTGGCCACCCGCGCGGCAGCGACCGCCGCAGATATGTAAAGAAACGTCCACACAACCGGAAAGACCCCGTTGGGCGGCGTCCATGCCGGTTTTGAAAGTGCGCGATACCACGACCCCGGCGCAAACCCTGCACCTGTCGCCGCCGCAGCCCCACACGCCAACAGAAAAATTACAAATACACCCCAATCCATGGCCCGTGCCATACCACAGTAGAATGGCCAAGGTCCATTCAGATCCGAAAGGTTATTTTGAAAGTGTATATTTAAGTTGACATTCTATAGTGTCAGGATAGGCTTACATTTACATGCGCATACATTGGCCAAAGATTCTTGACCAACCCTGACCCGCGCAATGATGATGACGAGGAAAACACAAGGTGCATTCAACCGCTGTAATCTTTGAAGGTGCCCAAAAACTCACCCTTGGTGCGGTGGGTCTTTCGGTGCCTAAAACACACGATGTGGTGGTGGATGTGCGGTATTCGGGCATTTCAACCGGCACCGAAAAACTGTTTTGGGCCGGGCGTATGCCACCGTTTCCTGGCATGGGCTATCCATTGATCCCCGGGTATGAGGCGATGGGCGAGGTTGTGGAGGTCGGCGCCGAATCTGGATTTTCGGTCGGCGACACAGTATTTGTGCCTGGTGCAGATTGTTATCGCGATGTGCGGGGATTGTTCGGGGCGGCGTCCCAGCGGATGGTTGTGCCCGGTGATCGAATCATTGCCATTGATCCCACGTTGGGGGCCGAAGGCGCGCTTTTGGCGTTGGCGGCCACAGCGCACCATGGGTTAACGGCCCCGCACGCACGATTGCCCGATTTGATCGTCGGTCATGGCGTTTTAGGGCGGCTATTGGCGCGCTTAACGTTGATCATGGGCGGATCACCCCCCACTGTTTGGGACATTGATGCCCAAAGACAGGGCGGTGCCGAAGGTTATCGTGTCATTCACCCCGATGACGATGTGCGCCGCGATTATCAATGCATTTATGATGCGTCCGGTGATGCGGCGGTGCTTGACCAACTTATCGCGCGCCTGGGTAAGGGGGGCGAGGTCGTTTTGGCGGGCTTTTATTCGGCCCCAGTGCAATTTGCCTTTCCGCCCGCGTTCATGCGCGAAGCGCGGCTGCGCATCGCCGCCGAATGGACGCAAGACGATCTGACCGCCACGCGCGATTTGGTCGGCGACGGTGTGTTAAACCTTTCAGGTCTTATCACCCACAGCGCCCCGGCGCATCGGGCCGAACAGGCATATCACACAGCATTCGAAAATCCCGCCTGTCTAAAGATGATTTTAGAGTGGGAGGGCATTGCATGAGCCTTGATACACCCCCGAACTTAAAAGGGTATGACCAAACCCTACGGCAAGAGGCGGCGGCGCCCACATTAGAGGTGCCGCAAGCCGAGCCCACAAAAAAAACCCAGATCATCGCGATCTATGGCAAGGGTGGTATCGGTAAATCCTTCACCCTTGCAAACCTAAGCCATATGATGGCCGAACAGGGCAAGCGTGTCTTGTTAATTGGGTGCGATCCGAAATCAGACACAACATCGTTGCTTTTCGGGGGGCGTGCCTGCCCCACAATCATCGAAACCTCAACGGCTAAAAAATTAGCCGGTGAAGAGGTTAAGATCGGGGATGTGTGTTTCAAACGCGGTGGTGTGTTTGCCATGGAACTTGGCGGCCCCGAGGTTGGGCGCGGGTGCGGCGGGCGCGGGATCATCCATGGTTTTGAATTGTTGGAAAAACTGGGCTTTCACGATTGGGATTTCGATTACGTTTTGCTCGATTTTCTCGGTGATGTGGTGTGTGGCGGGTTTGGTTTGCCCATTGCGCGGGATATGGCGCAAAAGGTTATTGTTGTAGCATCCAATGACCTACAATCGCTTTATGTGGCCAACAATGTTTGTTCGGCGGTCCAGTATTTCCGCAAACTTGGCGGTAACGTCGGCGTCGCAGGGATGGTCATTAACAAAGATGACGGCGGCGGGCAGGCCCAGGCCTTTGCCCAATCTGTTGACATTCCGGTGTTGGCCGCCATTCCCGCAGATGAAGATTTGCGCCGTAAATCAGCAGGCTATGAAATTGTGGGCACCAATGCGACACGTTGGGGCGCGTTATTTTCGGATTTGGCGGACAATGTGTCCAAAGCGCCGCCTACGCATCCTGCCCCCTTAACGCAAGATGGGCTTTTGGCGTTATTCGACGGCAAAGATACCGGCGCCGATTTTGTGTTGGATCCCGCGACTGAGGCCGACATGCGCGGGGCAAACGCGGCCTTAAAACCATCCCTAGAAGTTATTTATGATACGGTATAGCACATGACCGAACCGTTGGCGGGCATAAAACACGATAGCGTCCAAAACACAGATGATACTGTAAATAACGCCCCGCGCGTCGCGAACGGGTTACATATGGCATCCGATGGGCAAGGCGGATGTCATGCGGGGGCTGCGGCAATGGACCATGCCGCACGGCAGGCCGGTAAATCCGACATTCTTGACCAATACGCCCGCGATTATCCGCAAGGGCCCCACGATAAACCGCAATCTATGTGCCCGGCCTTTGGATCGTTGCGCGTGGGGCTGCGCATGCGGCGCGTGGCCACAGTTTTGTCTGGTTCCGCGTGCTGTGTGTATGGGCTGAGCTTTGTCAGCCATTTTTACGGCGCGCGACGGTCTGTGGGGTATGTGCCGTTCGATTCTGAAACGTTGGTTACCGGTAAACTGTTCGAAGACATCCGCGATGCCGTTCACAATATGGCCGATCCTGATCGGTATGACGCGATTGTTGTCACAAATCTGTGCGTGCCCACCGCATCGGGCGTGCCTTTGCGTTTGTTGCCCAAATCTATTGATGGTGTGCGCGTCATCGGCATTGATGTGCCAGGTTTCGGTGTGCCCACCCATGCCGAGGCCAAGGATGTCTTGGCCGGTGCCATGCTTGATTTCGCCCAGCAGGAGGTGCGGGCAGGCCCCGTGCAAGCGCCTGTTACGGGCCGTTCAGACCGTCCAACAGTAACACTGTTGGGCGAAATGTTCCCTGCGGATCCAATCGGGATCGGAGGGATGCTCGCGCCGCTCGGTCTGGCGGCAGGTCCGGTCGTTCCCTGCCGTGAGTGGCGCGAGCTTTACGCAGCTTTGGATAGTGATGTGATCGCGGCGATACATCCGTTTTATACCGCAGCCATTCGTGTGTTTGAAACCGCAGGGCGTACAATCGTGGGGTCCGCCCCCGTTGGCCATGATGGGGCCGCCGAATGGTTGCGCGCCATTGCGGCGGCCTATGGTGTTTCCAATGCCCGGGTGGGGCAGGCGCACAATGCGTGCCTGCCCGCCATTACCGCCGCGTTGGCGGCCCATCCCATAAAAGGCACAATCACCCTTTCCGGGTATGAAGGATCAGAGCTTTTGGTGGCGCGTCTTTTGATCGAAAGCGGGGCACAGGTGCCTTATGTTGGCACCGCTTGTGCAAAAACGCCGTGGTCCACACCCGATCTTGATTGGCTAACGGCGCGCGGGGTTAAGGTGCAATTCCGCGCTGCGTTAGAGGATGATTTTGCCGCATTAGCAGCCATCAAACCCGATTTGGCCATTGGCACCACGCCTGTTGTGCAAAAGGCCAAGCAAATGGGTGTTCCGGCCCTTTATTTTACAAACCTTATTTCGGCCCGCCCCTTGATGGGTGTGGCGGGCGCCGGCGCGTTGGGGCAAATCATCAATGCTGCCATGGCCAACAAAGATCGCATGGACCGCATGAAAACATTTTTCGCCGATGTGGGTGATGGCGACACAGCGGGCATATGGGAAGGCGCTCCAAACATGCGCCCCGATTTTCGCGCGCAGCACCAAAAAAAGCTGGATAAACAAGCCCGTGCCACCAAAGCACAGGAGATGCTGTGATGTTGATCCAAGACCATGATCGCGCCGGGGGCTATTGGGGGGCTGTTTACGCATTTACGGCAATCAAGGGGTTGCAAGTTATCATTGATGGGCCGGTGGGATGCGAAAATCTGCCCGTCACATCAGTGTTGCATTACACCGATGCACTCCCCCCGCATGAATTGCCCATCGTGGTGACCGGCCTAGGCGAAGAAGAGCTGGGCCGTGATGGAACCGAGGGCGCAATGAAACGGGCGTGGGGCACGCTTGACCCCGCATTGCCCAGTGTTGTGGTCACCGGCTCAATCGCAGAAATGATCGGCGGGGGCGTCACCCCGCAAGGCACATCAATTCAGCGATTTCTGCCCCGCACCATTGATGAGGATCAGTGGCAAAGCGCTGATCGTGCCATGACATGGATTTTCACCGAGTTTGGGATGACCAAAGGCCGAATGCCGCCCGAACGCAAACGCGCGCCCGATGATGCGCCGCGCGTCAATATCTTAGGGCCGATGTATGGCACATTTAACATGCCATCGGATTTGGCGGAAATTCGGCGCCTGGTCGAAGGCATAGGGTGTGATGTCAATATGGTGATGCCCCTGGGCGCCCATGTGGCCGATATGCGCAATCTTGTGAACGCGGATGTCAACATTTGTATGTATCGTGAATTTGGCCGTGGTTTGGCCGAGGTGTTGGGCAAACCCTACCTACAGGCCCCCATCGGCATGGACAGCACAACGAAATTCCTGCGCACCTTGGGGGATTTAACGGGCCTAGACCCCGAACCCTTTATCGCACGTGAAAAACATTCCACCCTCAAACCTGTGTGGGATTTGTGGCGTTCCGTCACACAGGATTTTTTCGCCACGGCGAATTTCGGAATTGTCGCCAATGAAACCTATGCGCGTGGGGTGCGGCATTTCCTGGAAACCGACCTGGGTTTTCCCTGTGCCTTTGCCGTGAGCCGATGCGCCGGTCAAAAAACCGATAATGATAAGGTGCGCACCCTTATCGAAGACACCAAACCATTGGTGGTCATGGGATCCATCAACGAAAAAATGTATTTGGCCGATATGGTAGGCGGGCATGGGCCAAAGCCTGCGTTCATCCCCGCCAGTTTCCCTGGCGCTGCAATCCGGCGCGCGTTGGGAACACCCTTCATGGGGTATGCAGGCGCCACGTATATCTTGCAAGAGGTGTGCAATGGCCTGTTTGATGCTTTGTTTCACGTTTTGCCGCGCGCGGCGGATATGGACAGTGCCCAAGCAACACCCACAACGCTGCGCCGGGATTTCCCGTGGGACCCCGAGGCGCAAACCATGTTGGACCGGATTGTGGCACAACACCCCGTTTTAACCCGTATTTCGGCGGCAAAAACCCTGCGCGATGCCGCCGAACAGGCCGCATTGAACGACGGGGCCGACAAGGTGCGCAAGGATAACGTCGCCGCACTTGCAGGATTTGACATCAACGACACCGAAGAGGGAGGATCAGAATGACGGATGTAACTGCCCATAATACCCCCACCACACGTATCAGAACACCCAAAACAGAATTTATGATTTATTTTGGGATTATTTTCCTAGCCGCGTTGCCGCTTGCAACATTGTCTTGGGTATGGGCCGCGACCACATCGCGCCCCACCCACAGGCAAGGTCCAATCGCACGTGCATGGAGCCAGGCGCGCATCATTACACCGATGATTTTCGCAGCCTGAACCGCGATTTTTCCACCCGCAACACCCGCACAATCGGCGGATGGGGGAAAGATCGCGCATAAAATACCCTCGGCGCGACGACCGGAGCCGAGACTGAAGTTTCCCGCATCAGGGCCATTTGGCATTTGGCGTGGGGAAAGGCCGGCAGGGCAATGAGGTTCTGTCGGGGCCCCGCCGCGGGGTGCGCGGCATCAGTCGAAACGTTCCGGAGGAAAGTAATGGCTGACGATTCCGAGCTGTCCTTCACGGGTCTTACCGACGAACAGGCGCAGGAACTGCACGAGGTGTATATGGCTGGGCTTTACCTGTTCGCGATTGTCGCGCTGGTTGCCCATATCGCCACGTATATCTGGGCGCCCTGGTTTTAGGAAAGGATCCCAAGACAATGGCTAAATTCTATAAGATCTGGCTCATCTTTGACCCACGTCGCGTGTTTGTGGCGCAGGGTGTGTTCTTGTTCCTGCTGGCGGCGATGATCCACCTGGTGGTGTTGTCCTCGGGCATGAACTGGTTTGAATCCGCCGCAATGACCATGGGTTTTGGTAACTAACCATCATCCACTGTTTATGCGGAGACCGACAAGGTTGCGGGCGGTGCGCCTGTATCGCCCGCAACCAACACTAAAAATGATACGGACGGCTGACCTAAACGGAACCAAGCCGCCTAACGCGGAGACAGACGCATGGCTTTGCTAAGTTTCGAAAAAAAATATCGCGTCCGCGGTGGGACGTTGATTGGCGGTGATCTGTTCGATTTTTGGGTGGGCCCGTTTTACGTGGGTTTTTTCGGGGTCACGACCGCCTTTTTTGCCTTATTAGGAACAATCTTGATTTTTTGGGGCGCGGCCATGCAGGGCACGTTCAACCCTTGGATCATCAACATCGCCCCGCCCGACCTAAGCTATGGTTTGGGTCTTGCCCCGTTGATGGAGGGCGGGTTGTGGCAAATCATCACCATTTGCGCGATCGGGGCGTTCGTATCCTGGGCCCTGCGCGAAGTGGAAATTTGCCGCAAACTGGGCATGGGGTATCATGTGCCGTTTGCGTTTAGTTTTGCGATTTTGGCCTATGTGACATTAGTGGTATTTCGCCCGTTATTGATGGGGGCATGGGGACATGGGTTTCCCTATGGTATTTTTAGCCACCTTGATTGGGTGTCAAACGTGGGGTATTCTTACCTACACTTCCACTATAACCCTGCACACATGATCGCGGTGACGTTCTTTTTCACCACGACCCTGGCGTTGGCGTTGCATGGTGGATTGATCCTATCGGCGGCCAACCCCGAAAAGGGGGAAGAGGCCAAAACCCCCGATCACGAAGACACGTTTTTCCGCGATTTCATTGGGTATTCGATCGGCACTTTAGGCATTCATCGCCTGGGTTTATTGCTGGCGTTGAATGCCGGATTTTGGAGCGCGGTGTGCATCATCATCTCTGGCCCGGTTTGGACGGCCGGTTGGCCGGAATGGTGGAATTGGTGGCTAACCCTGCCGATTTGGCCGGACCAAGGGGTTATTTATGACAGCACGGGGTTGACCACGTATGGCACCAACGCGCCCATATTAATTGGGGGGGAATAAGACCGATGGCTTATTTAGAATATCAAAACATCTTTACCCAAGTCCAAGTGCAAGGCGCGCCCGAAATGGGTATGGACAACGAAAACAACATGGCCGCCGAGCGCACAACATCGGCGCGGTTTTCAACGTTGCTGGGCTGGATCGGCAATGCGCAGATCGGCCCGATTTACCTAGGCTGGGCGGGTATTGTTGGATTGGCGACGGGGCTTTTGTGGTTCAACATCGTTGGCTTTAACATGTTGTCACAGGTCGGATGATCGATCCCAGAATTCATTCGACAGTTATTCTGGCTGGCGTTGGAACCACCCGGGCCAGAATGGGGCCTGTCGTTTCCGCCGTTAGACGAAGGCGGGTGGTATATTATCGCCAGTTTTTTCTTGTTGATTTCGGTGATGTCATGGTGGCTTCGGACATATCTTTTGGCTGAACAGCACAAAATGGGCAAACACATCGCCTGGGCATTTTTGGCCGCGATTTGGCTTTTTTTGGTGCTGGGGTTGTTTCGCCCGATCTTGATGGGAAGCTGGTCTGAGGCTGTGCCTTACGGTATTTTCCCGCATTTGGATTGGACGACCGCCTTTTCAATCCGGTATGGCAATCTGTATTATAATCCGTTCCATTGTCTTTCTATTGTCTTTCTATATGGGTCTGTTTTGCTATTTGCCATGCACGGGGCGACAATTCTAGCGGTGTCGCGGTATGGCGGGGATCGCGAATTAGAACAGATCTATGATCGCGGCACGGCATCGGAACGTGCGGCACTGTTTTGGCGCTGGACGATGGGTTTTAATGCCACAATGGAAGGGATCCACCGTTGGGCCTGGTGGTTTGCGGTTTTAACACCCATTACCGGCGGAATCGGCATTTTGCTAACCGGAACGGTGGTCGATAACTGGTTCATCTGGGCCGTCGAACATAACTTCGCGCCCGAATACCTTGAACCCTATGGCTATGAAGCCCATGGCGGATACGAGGCATTCGGCGGGCTTACCCCGGAAGGAGAATAAACCATGTTGCCCAAATGGTTTAATGATTGGAACAGGAAAAACCCCACCAATGTTTTTGGGCCTGCCATTGCGGTGGCCGCTGTGGGCGGGGCGGTTTTCGTTGCCGTGATGATTATCGCCTGGGGTCAACCTTATGCGACGGAAT
Organism: uncultured Jannaschia sp.; assembly: GCA_937916365.1. Classification (GTDB taxonomy): domain Bacteria; phylum Pseudomonadota; class Alphaproteobacteria; order Rhodobacterales; family Rhodobacteraceae; genus JANSYL01. The sequence goes on from CALFSY010000249.1 coordinate 16,132, forward strand.
CTATGCAAACCGGCCCACGTGGAACGGGCATGCATGTGGCAGAATTCGCGGCCGATTTGGACAGTGGGGATCCCACGATCCTTGATTATTACCAAGATGAACCTTTTATCCCGGAAGATGGGGAACCACTGGCCGGTGACGTATATGAAAATGTCCAGGTTTTGGGGAATCTAACCGAGGCGAATTTTACCCGCTTGATGAACGCAATCACGCTATGGGTGGCCCCAGATCAGGGGTGCACTTATTGTCATGCGGGGGCGAATGACGGCAATTATGCCGATGACGACCTTTATACCAAGGTTGTGGCGCGCTCGATGATCCAGATGACGCAAAACATCAATCAAAACTGGGCCGCCCACGTGCAAGCCAACGCCGAGGTGGGGGTGACGTGTTATACCTGTCATCGCGGACAAAACGTGCCAAACAACATTTGGTTCCAGGTGGGGCCGGTCAACGCGGCCACCAATGGGTGGCCTGCAATCCAAAATCGGGCAACGATGGTATCGAATTTCACGTCGTTACCATCCGATTATTTGGAACATTATCTGCTACAGGCCGAAGATGGCACATACCCGCAAATTGCGGTGCATGATTTGGCATCCCGTGTGCAGCAAAACCCGGGCGATCCATTGATCCAACAGGCCGAACGCACCTATGCGTTTATGAACTATATTGCGAATTCATTGGGGGTGAATTGTGTGTTTTGCCATAATTCCCGCGCGTTTTACGATGCTGCACAGGTTACGCCACAATGGGCCACTGCGTCGCTCGGAATTGTGATGGTGCAGGAAATCATCGCCGATTACCTGCTGCCCTTGCAAAATGTGTATCCGCCTGAACGGTTGGGGCCGATCCATGGCGATGCGCCCTTGGCGGCATGTCGGACCTGTCATCAGGGGTATCAACGCCCGATGCAGGGGTTGAACGTGATTCGCAATTATCCGGAATTGGCGGTTGTGGACGGTGCGCCGGATTATTCGGTTTTTGAAACGGCAGAATAGGGAACGGGTGGGCGTGCATCCATCCTCTCATGTTTTCGCAAAGATAGGCGCGCGTGCGGTGTGATTGTTGTTACGGATTGCGTGCGCTGTCTTTTCACATTCTTGGTTGCGCCCACGACGTAGGCGTAAAACAACTGCGTCTTAAACCAATGTTACACCTGCGGCGTGCATATCCGATGTGGCGGCGCGTAGCGACCCATTAAGATCAATCGCGCGCGTTAGCGTTGTATGCACATCTACCGCAAATCCCAGGCCTGCCGCATCACGCGCCGAATAATTCACGCAGAAATCGGTGGCCAGACCAACAAACGTCAGCGCTTCAAACCCCCGCGTGCGCAAATACCCCTCTAACCCTGTGGGGGTGGTTTTGTCATTTTCAAAAAACGCGGAATAGCTGTCGACCCCACGCCGAAACCCTTTGCGCAGGACTAAATCCGCGCGATGCACATTCAAATCGGGGTGAAACGCTGCGCCGTAGGATCCTTGCACGCAATGATCGGGCCACAAAATTTGCGCACCATAGGACATTTCGATCATGTCCATCGGGGCTTTGCCTGGATGTTGGCTGGCAAAACTTTGATGATCGGCGGGGTGCCAATCTTGGGTCAGAATCACCGCCGCAACTGTATCCATCATGGCATTGATACCAGGCACGATCTCATCCCCGTCGGGCACGGCAAGCGCACCACCAGGGCAAAAATCGTTTTGCACGTCGATAACAATAAGGGCGTGGTTGGCATTGCGCATACGAAACTCCGGTCTAGGTCACATAATGTCTTATCTATGGGTTGAGCCGCGCGGCACAACGTTTTATCGCGCAGGTATGATAATCATCGCCGCATTATATAAATTCGTGCCTTTCCCAAATCCCGCCGACCTCTGCGGGCCATTGGCCAGGCTATGCGCGCAGCAGGGCGTGAAAGGCACGCTTTTGTTGGCGGATGAGGGAATAAACGGCACAATCGCGGGATCGCGGGCAGACATCGACGCAGTTATGGCGCATATCCAGGCCTTTCCCGGGTGCGATAATTTAACATGGAAAGAAAGCCAAACCGCAACCATGCCTTTTGGCCGGATGAAGGTGCGCCTGAGGCCCGAAATTGTAACCATGGGGGTGCCCGGCACGAACCCCAGCAAAGATGGGGGAACGCATGTTGCGCCTGTGGCATGGAATGCTTTGATCCAAGCGCCCGATGTGGCCGTGATTGATACACGCAATGCGTATGAGGTTGCCATCGGCACATTTACGCGCGCTATTAACCCCGAAATCGACACCTTTCGCGATTTTCCCGCTTGGTGGCAGGCCAACAAGGTGCGTTTTCATGCAAAAAAAATCGCAATGTTTTGCACCGGCGGCATTCGATGCGAAAAATCAACCGCCTATTTGAAAATGCAAGGCGTTGAAGAGGTATATCAACTTAGCGGTGGCATTTTGAAATACCTTGAACAGGTGCCCGCGGATCAAAGCCTGTGGAAAGGCGGATGTTTTGTGTTTGACCGCCGCGTGGCCGTGACCCATGGGGTGGTGCCGTTGCCGTATACATTATGCCATGCCTGCCGCGCACCGTTGACACCACAAGATCGGCAGAGACCTGAATTTGAAGATGGAGTGCAATGCCACCGGTGCATTGATTCTTATTCATCGGCCGACCGTGCGCGGTTTCGCGAACGGCAGCGACAGATGATTTTGGCCCGGGCGCGGGGAAAACCCCACATTGACGGTATTTCATAACCCACCAATATATGCTTTTGCCCCTGCACATGCCGTGCGCGTTTAGGCGTCACGACGGGTGGTGGTGCTCCAACAAATTCTTATAAATGGCGTTGATGGCGGCGACCTCCCCCGCAATGGGGAAATTTTTGGTGATGTGCGCGCGTGCGGCGTCGGCCCGCCGTGCGCGTTCGGCGGGGTTATCAAAATAATATGCCGCTGCGGTGGTCATCGCGGCCACGTCCCCGGGTGGAACCAACGCGCCGGTTACACCATCAATCACCAATTCCTCAAACGCGCCCACGCGCGTGGCAATCGTAGGCACGCCGCAGGCCATGGCCTCTAACGGGGTTAGCCCGAACCCCTCCCACCGTTGGGGGGCAATAAATAAGTCTAACGCGCGATACCAATCGGCGACGGCGTCCACCGGCACTTCGGGGACGAACCGGATGCGGTGTGCCATCCCATGATCGGCCACCTTGGCCTGCAGATCTTTTTCAAAGCGCCGGTGCCCTTCGGTTGCGCGCCCCATGACGATGGCCGTGACATCGGGTCGGTCGCGTAAAACGTGTATCATAGCATCAACAAATACATCCGTTCCCTTTTGGGCCCGTATGCGCCCAAAACATCCCACCAACAGCCCGGGCGGCATGTTTAAGGCCGATTTTATCATGGCCCGATTAGCAGGCGGCGAAAACTGTTCTATATCAATGCCATGCAGAATTACTGTTGAGGGCCGTTTCAGGTATCGGGCGGTGTTAGCGGATGTGGAAATCACCGTGTCCATTTGCCCGATTAACCATTTTGAATATGCCGTATGGTCGCGTTGCGAGGCAGATGTGAACAGAAGTTTTAAGTTTTTACGCAAGATATATTTTAAGATGATGCCAACCAGCATTTCGGAATTTCGCCGCGCATGCCAAACACGCGCGCCTGAGGGGCCATTGCGCGACATGGCAATAACATCGCGCATCTTTATGTGTGGCACATGGGGGGGTAAATTGGGCGCAACCACAGCGATTGCCATCGTCGCGTGTTGCAGTGGCACCAGGCGCACGATGGTGGCTGTTACACCGGATAAGCGACGTTTGAAATTTGGTGCAATAATGTCAATCTGACCTGCATTCAAATTATCCATAAATCTAAACCTTGACATCCTGCATTTTTGGAATGACTTTGCTTAAAGTAAATCTAGTATTAACTACACCCTAAAACCCATACAAATGGTGTCTATATGTCAAAAAATTGCCTGTATCATTGTTTGAACAAGATCACTTGTACTACGCAATATACCATATAATTAACCGCGAAAACGCCTTAGTTTAGTCAAATTTACTCTTTACACCTCTAACCACAACTAAATCTACCCGAGGCTAGACATGAACAGAAACATATCACTTTTGGCAATGGTTTTTGCCTTTTTGGCCGGTCCGGTCTGGGCGGCAGGTGCGATTCGCCCTGCGGCAAGCGACCCCGTCGTTATTCCACCCCCGGTCAACCTATCCACCTCTGATTGGACTGGTTTTTCAACCGGTCTTCAGCTTGGTTATGGTAACGCTGACGCAAGCGGCGCAGTAACCGCAGATGGGGATGGTCCCCTTTATGGTTTGCGCGGCTATTATGACTACGATTTCGGCAATTTCGTGTTGGGTGGTGGCCTTCAATTTGATGGTGCAGACATTGATGTTGGATCTGCAACAACGATCGAATCTGTTCTGCGCTTGGCCGCACGTGCCGGTGTCGACCTAGATCGTAACTGGCTTTACGGCACATGGGGTGCCGCACGCGCGAGCACATCAACAGTAGGTGATTCTGTAGGTTACTTCCTAGGTGCAGGGTATGAGGTTTTCCTCGGTCAGTCCCTGACCGCAGGGGCAGAGGTGTTGTATCATCGCTTTGAAGATTTCGATCTGAACAACCTAGATGTAGAAGCAACAACTGTTGGCCTATCGTTGAACTATCGCTTTTGATGGGGGGGCACTATGCCCTAGTCATAAGCCTATCACATAAAAACGCCTTTTGGATGATGAATCCGAAGGGCGTTTTTTTTAAGGTATGAAGCCGCTTTGACGTGACCAAATCTCATAAGGTGGTTTTAACGCCCCCGAAGTGCGTCCAACAATGTATGAACATGATCCGGGTTCGCATCGGGCGTAATACCATGGCCAAGATTAAAAATATGTGGTCCACTTTTAAGTGCATCCATAATAGCCCTTGTTTCATCCACCAAAGCCTGCCCACCGGTTACCATATGTTTGGGGTCTAAATTCCCCTGCACGCAGCTATCGGGTTGCAAATAATCGGCCGCCCACGTGGGGTTGATTTTGGCATCTATGGCCACACATTCCACCCCTGTTGCCCGCGCAAATCCGATGTAAGCATCCCCTGCCTCGCGCGGGAATGCAATGATCGGTAAATCCGGATGGCGCGATTTTAATGTGGCGACAATGCGTTTCACCGGCTCCATGGCATAGCGCCGAAAATCATCCCCCTTTAGCGATCCTGCCCAACTGTCGAACAGTTTGATGATTTCTGCGCCCGCTTGCACCTGTTGGTCCAGGTATTCGATTGTCGCATCGGTTAATAGGTCGATCAGAGCGTTGAATGTGGCCACATCCGTTTGGCGCAAGGTGTGGGCAGGGCCTTGATCAGGGGTGCCGCGTCCGGCGATCATATAAGTGGCGACAGTCCATGGCGCGCCGGCAAAACCAATTAATGCCGTGTCAGCAGGCAATTCGTTCGATAAGGTGCGCACGGTGTCGTAAACCGGGGCAAGGTGATCGTGAATATCATCTTTCCCCTTTAGTTGTGCCACATCAGACGCGGTTGTTGTGGTTGACAATCGTGGCCCTTCGCCTGTGACAAACCATAAATCTGCGCCAAGTGCATGGGGCAGCAAAAGAATATCTGCAAACAAAATTGCCGCATCAAATCCATATCTGCGGATGGGTTGCAATGTAACCTCAACCGCCAAATCGGGGGTGTAACATAGCGATAAAAAATCGCCGGCCTGGGCGCGCGTGGCGCGGTATTCCGGTAAATATCGCCCCGCTTGGCGCATCAACCACACCGGCGGTGTATCCATGGATTCCCCCGCCAGGCTACGCAGAATTTTTTTGGTTTTGGGCATAGTTTGGGCCATTTCAACAAAGACAACAGGCCGTATAAAGGCCCCGCATCATCGGTGATACGCAAACCTAATTGTCACGTGTCATGGACACATATACAAGGGCAATATGGCCTTTGATCTACCCACACCCACACACCCCCTAAAGATTGGCACACGTGGATCGCCCCTGGCCCTGGCCCAGGCGCATGAAACCCGCAATCGTTTGGCCACCGCGTTTGATTTGCCTTTTGAGGCATTTGATATTCAGATCATTACAACCAGCGGCGACCGTATTTTAGATAAACCTTTGAAAACGGTGGGGGGTAAGGGGCTTTTCACCAAAGAAATCGAAGACGCGCTTTTGTCCGGCGATATTGATATTGCCGTGCATTCGATGAAAGACATGCCAACGATGCAACACCCAGGATTGTTATTGGATTGTTTTTTACCGCGCGAAGACCCCCGCGATGGTTTTGTGTCGCTGACCCATACGACCCTGTCCGATATGCCGCCGGAGGTATGCATCGGCACATCCAGCCTTAGGCGACGCGCACAAATTTTGGCGCGGCGGCCCGATTTACGGGTGGTGGAATTTCGCGGGAATGTGCAAACGCGGCTGCGAAAACTGTCTGATGGTGTGGCGCAGGCAACGTTTCTTGCCATGGCAGGGTTGCGCCGTTTGGGGATGGCACACGTCGCAAAAACCGCCATTGCGGTTGACGATATGTTGCCCGCCATCGCCCAAGGGGCCATCGGGCTTGAACGCCGTTCACAGGATCATCGTGCCGCAATGATGTGTGAGGCGGTCCAACACTCCCCCACGGCACAACGCCTGGCGGCGGAACGGGCGTTTTTGGCAGGTCTTGACGGATCATGCGAAACCCCCATTGCCGGATTGGCAGAATTGTCCGGCGGCACCCTGCGGTTGCGGGGGGAAATCCTGCGTCCCAATGGATCAGAGGTATTGTCAGACGACCAAACAGCCTCGGTTGAAGATGGCGCCACACTTGGCGCGGTCATGGCGCACGATTTGCGCACCAAAGCGGGGCCTAGGTTTTTCGATTGGATTACGGCGTAACATGAAACTATTGGTCACAGGGGGGGCGGGATTTATCGGATCCGCCGTTGTGCGATTGGCCGTAGCGCGTGGGCATAGGGTGGTCAATGTTGACGCCCTAACCTATGCCGCATGTTTGGATAATGTCGCGTCGGTGGCGCAAAGCTCGCTTTATGCCTTTGAAAAGGCTGATATTCGCGACCGCGCAGCGATGGATCGGGTGCTTACCACCCATCGGCCCGATGCGATCTTGCATCTGGCCGCCGAAAGCCACGTTGACCGATCCATTGATGGCCCGGGAACGTTTATCGACACCAACATCACCGGAACCTACACGTTGTTAGAGGCCGCGCGCACCTATTGGGCAAACGCAGGCAGCCCGCCGGATTTTCGGTTTTTGCACGTATCAACGGACGAGGTGTATGGATCGCTTGGCCCAACGGGCTTTTTTACCGAAGATACGCCCCATGCCCCGAACAGCCCATATTCCGCGTCAAAGGCCGCGTCGGATCATTTGGTGCGGGCATGGTTTGAAACCTATGGGTTGCCCACACTTATCACCCACTGTTCCAACAATTATGGGCCATATCAGTTTCCCGAAAAATTGATTCCCGTGGTGATTTTGCACGCATGTGCGGGGCAGTCTATTCCGGTTTATGGGGATGGTTTGAACATCCGCGATTGGCTGTTTGTAGAAGATCACGCCAAAGCGTTGTTGTTGGTGTGTGAACGCGGTGCGGTTGGCGGGCGCTACAACATTGGGGGGCACAACGAAATGCGCAATATCGACCTGGTGCGCACAATTTGTGGCGTTTTGGATGACCGCAGGCCCACCATGACACCGCATGATCGGCTGATCACGTTTGTGGCCGACCGCCCCGGTCACGACCAACGCTATGCCATTGATGCACAACGTATTCACCAAGACCTTGGATGGATGCCATCGGTCACTGTGGCCGAAGGTTTGGCAAAAACCGTCGATTGGTATTTGGAACATGAACCCTGGTGGCGCGCGCTGCAAAATCGCGATGGGGTTGGCGCACGCTTGGGCCAAACCCAGGGGCAGGCGGGTGGTGCGGGATGACACTTTTGGTGTTCGGTAAAACGGGGCAAGTGGCCACCGAATTGGGCCTGGCGGCCGCCGATCATATCACAGCGTTGGATCGCACAGAGGCCGATTTGACCGATCCTGCGGCCTGTGCGGCGGCGATACGGCGCATCGCGCCCCGCGCCGTCATTAACGCCGCCGCCTATACAAATGTCGATCAGGCAGAGGATAAAGAAGACCTTGCCACACGCATCAACGCCGCCGCCCCGGGCGCAATGGCTGCGGCCTGCGCCGATCTTGGCATTCCATTGGTTCATCTTTCCACGGATTACGTTTTTTCCGGCGCAGGCACGGCCCCCTGGCCGCCAGAGGCCGCGATCGCACCCATAGGCGCTTATGGCCGATCCAAAGCAAAGGGCGAGGTGGCGGTGCGCACCGCAGGCGGGGTTCATGCGATTGTGCGCACGTCTTGGATCGTATCGGCCTACGGCAAAAATTTTGTCAAAACGCTTTTGCGTTTGGGGCCAACACGCGTGGCGTTGCCCGTTGTGGCCGATCAAACGGGTGGCCCCACCCCGGCACGCGCCATCGCACAGGCATGTCTTAACATTGCGGCGCAACTGATCGTCAGCCCCAATAAAACCGGCACCTATCATTTTGCGGGGGCGCCTGATACATCATGGGCCGATTTTGGGCGCGCCATTTTTCGACAGGCCGGTGTGCCATGCGACATTACCGATATTCCAAGCGCGGCTTATCCCACCAAAGCGATCAGGCCATTAAATTCGCGCCTAGATTGCCGCACAACCGAAGATAAGTTTCAAATTACCCGCCCCGATTGGCGCGTGCATCTGGCCCATATCCTGACACAGGTACGCGGCACAGATACACATTCATCCATTGCCCCGCCCCCACTTTGAAATAGGACTTGGTTATGACGCACCCGCATTCCGGCCCGCGTAAGGGCATCATTTTGGCGGGCGGGTCGGGCACCCGGCTGCATCCAATCACCATCGGGGTGTCAAAACAGCTTTTGCCGATTTACGACAAACCTATGGTTTACTACCCGCTAAGCGTGTTGATGTTGGCAGGTATCCGCGACATCGCCATCATCACCACCCCCCACGATCAAGATCAATTCCAACGCACGCTGGGCGATGGGGGGCAGTGGGGCCTGTCGCTAACCTATATCACACAGCCCAGCCCGGACGGTTTGGCACAGGCCTATATCCTGGCCCAGACGTTTTTGGGCGGTGCCCCATCGGCGATGATTTTGGGCGACAATATCTTTTTCGGTCAGGGTTTGCCCGATATGATGGCCCGCGCCGATCGCAAAACCACGGGCGGCACGGTGTTTGGCTATCGCGTGGCCGATCCGGAACGATACGGTGTGGTGGAATTTTCCGACAACGGATCGGTGCGCGCCATTATCGAAAAACCCGAAATCCCCCCATCGAACTTTGCCGTAACAGGCCTTTATTTTTTGGATCATACCGCGCCCGAACGGGCAATGGCGGTGCGGCCCTCGGCCCGGGGGGAACTTGAAATAAAATCCGTTTTAGACAGTTACCTGGCCGAAGATGCGCTAGACGTGGCCGAAATGGGGCGTGGGTATGCGTGGTTAGACACCGGCACCCACGCCAGCCTGCTGGACGCGGCAAACTTTGTGCGCACATTACAAGAACGCCAAGGCCTACAAATCGGTAGCCCCGATGAAATTGCCCTAACCCAAGGGTGGATTTCAACCGAAGCTCTGGCCGAACGCGCCCATATGTTCGGCAAAACCGCCTATGGCCGATATTTGAAATCGTTACTGTGACACGATCGCGGGCGTGGTATTTTGATTTATCCCCTCATCCGTGCGCCGGTTTCGGGGTGAAAGAACAGCACGTGCGCCGGATCGACGTGCAGGCCAACGCGGGTTTTGGGGGGCGGGGTGGCTTGATCATGGGCCTCAACACTTAGGCGGGTGGTATCGGGGGCGGTCAGGTAATGGTAACTCACCCCGCCCAGGTGTTCGGATAAATCAACGATATGCGTGGTGCCCTCAACGATCGTCATGTGATTGGGGCGCAGGCCGATTGTGACCGCCCCATCAGGGATTGCCGGCGCGGGCAGCATCACATTGCCAAGCGCGGGCACACGCACTTGCCCGCCTGTGACTGTGCCGTCCAGGAAATTCATCGCCGGACTGCCGATAAACCCAGCCACAAACCGATTGTCAGGGTCGTTATAAAGATCCAACGGGCGACCCACCTGGGCAATCCGCCCCGCATTTAGCACAACGATTTTATCGGCCAGCGTCATCGCCTCGGTCTGGTCATGGGTGACATAGATCATTGTGGCGCCGATTTCTTTGTGCAATCGCGCGATTTCCACCCGCATACCAACCCGCAGCTCGGCATCCAGGTTTGATAACGGTTCGTCGAACAAAAATACCTCTGGCCCGCGCACGATGGCCCGCCCGATGGCCACGCGCTGTCGCTGTCCGCCGGACAGGGCCTTGGGTTTGCGATTAAGATAGTCGTCGAGTTTTAGGATATGCGCGGCCTGGGTGACCTTTTCGTCGATCGCGGCCTTGTTGTGCCCCGTCATCCGCAGGCCAAAGCCCATGTTTTGCGCCACCGTCATATGCGGATAAAGTGCGTAGGATTGAAACACCATGGCAACCCCACGATCAGAGGGATCAAGATGCGTCACATCGCGGGTGCCGATGGAAATTTTGCCCTGGGTCGTTTGCTCCAACCCCGCGACCATGCGCAACAACGTGGATTTGCCGCACCCCGATGGGCCGACGAACACGCAAAATTCGCCGTCGTCGATGTGCAAATCAATGCCATGGATGACCTGGGTTGCCCCGTATCGTTTGACCACCTGATCAAGGTGCACGCCTGACATGGCCGTTCCTTTCACGTTTGCCGTTTTACGGTATACTGCATCAATACCGTGACTTTCCCTTCGTGTTGGGTGTTGACAAGCCTATGCAGACCCTTGCAACGATTTCAATATCAGAAAACGAAGGTTCCGCTTATGGAACCGGTTAGGGAGGATACAATGAATTTCATTTCCAAAACCGGCGCGGCGGCGTTGGTGGCGGCCCTGGTCCCCATGGGCCCGGCGCTGGCCGATGGTCACGATGCGCTGACCGGCACGTTGCGCATATTCTCGGACATGTCGAACCCTGCCCCCCGCGCGATTATGGAGGGGTTGGCGGCCGAGTTTGACGCAATGCACCCCGATTTAACGGTCGAGCTGCAAGTGGTGGATCGTGAGGCCTGGAAAACTCAGATCCGCAACGTTTTATCGGCCGATCCACCCGATGTGGTCAACTGGTATGCCGCCAACCGCATGGGCCCGTATGTGAACGCAGGGCTGTTTATGGACATCACCGAATGGTGGGATGCGGGCGATTTTGAGGGCCTTGAATCCGTGCGCGGCGCGATGACTATGAACGATGCCGTGTGGGGCGTGCCCTATACCTATTACCAATGGGGCATCTATTACCGTGAGGATATTTTCAACGACCTGGGCCTAAGCGAACCCGAAACGTTTGAGGAAGAGATTGCAAATTGTCAGGTTATCGTTGATTCGGGCCGCGCCTGTTATGCCATTGGATCGCGGTTTTTGTGGACAGCAGGCGGATGGTTTGATTACCTGAACATGCGCACCAACGGGTTCGAGTTTCACATGGCGCTCGCGCGCGGTGAAATCCCGTGGACCGATGATCGTGTGCGTGACACATTTGCCAACTGGCAACGCCTGATCGACATGGGCGCCTTTATCGAAGATCACCAAACCTATAGCTGGCAAGAGGCATTGCCGTTTGTCGTGAATGGGCAGGCCACGGCCTATCTGATCGGTAATTTCGCGGTGCCGCACCTGCGCGATGCGGGGTTAACCGACGATCAGCTTGATTTTTATCAATTCCCCATCATCACCGCTGGTTTGCCCCAGGGCGAAGATGCGCCAACAGATACGTTCCACGTGGCCAGCGGCGCACAAAATGTCGAGGCCGCGCGCGCGTTCCTACAATTCGTCACCTCGGCCGAGGTGCAGGGCCGCATCAACGGGCCCGATGGGTTGGGGCAGTTGCCGATCAACGCAAATGCGTCTGTCGCCGATGATGAGTTTATCCAGCAAGGGTTTGAAATGCTGTCAACCAACGCCCAGGGCGGCATTGCACAGTTTTTCGACCGTGACTTTCCCGCCGAAATGGCATCGGTCGGGATGGAAGGTTTGCAGGAGTTCATGGTGTTTCCCGAAAACCTGGACGATATTTTGGACCGGTTAGAGGCCGCGCGGCAGCGCATTTATTAAGCACATCTCTACCCCGCGCCGTGGACGTTGAGGTGCGGGGTAGACCTCAAATGTTTTCGCCACCAAGTGCCCAAAATATCGTAGGCACGTTCGCACAATAACAAAGGCCCGCCCATGGCCACCACCGACACACCATTGGCTGTTGATCCACGCACAACCTGGTTTGCGCGCCACCGCATGGTGGTGACGCCACTGTTGTTTTTGGCGCCTGGTGTTTTGTTTTTTGCGGTCTACGTTATTGTGCCCATTTTCCAATCCATCGGGATTTCGTTTTACGAATGGGATGGGTTGGGCGATGCCACCTATGTGGGGTTGCGCAATTATCAGGAATTGGTGACGGACCGAAACTTTGAAATATCGCTTTGGAACAACCTAAAATGGCTGTTGCTGTATTTGCTGGCCATTCCGGCGGGGCTATTTATGGCGTTGTTCTTAAATCAAACGGTTATGGGCATTCGCCTGTATAAATCATTGTTTTTCTTTCCTTTTGTCCTTAGCCAAGTCGTGGTGGGGTTGGTGTTTTCGTGGTTTTATTTACCGCGTGAGGGGCTTTTGAACGGGGTGTTGGGGATGGTTGGTTTGGGCCCCGTTAATGTGTTGGGCGACCCGGCCCTGGCCACCTATGGCATTATTGTCGCCGGTCTCTGGCCGCAAACGGCCTATTGTATGATCCTTTATTTAACCGGGCTCAACGCTGTTGACCCCGAACAGATTGAGGCTGGGCGCCTTGACGGGGCAAAGGGGTGGAACATGTTGTGGCACGTGGTGTTGCCGCAACTGCGCCCTGCGACATTCATCGCCTTTGTGGTCACGATCATCGGCGCGCTGCGGTCGTTTGACCTGATCTCGATCATGACAAATGGCGGGCCGTTTGGATCCACCCGGGTGCTGAGCTTTTATATGTTTGAAAAAGCGCTAAGCGAATTTGGCTTTCGCATGGGCTATGGATCGGCCATTGCGGTGGTGTTGTTCTTGATCATGTTGGTTTTTATCGGATATTTCCTCTACGCCATGTGGCGCGATGAGGGGGAGGCGCGGCGATAACCATGACCGATGATTCGTTTCGTGCCTCCATCAACGACATCTGTGCGGGCCTGCCAGGCGCCGAATGGTCCGACCCGTGGGGCGGGGGGCACGATGCGTGGAAGGTGGGCGGCAAAATGTTTGCCTGCATGGGCGCGGTGTATCCGGGCGTATCGGTCAAAACCCCCGATGTGGAAACCGCGGCAATGTTGATCGAGGCCGGCGTGGCCCGCAAAGCGCCCTATTTCCACCGGTCTTGGGTGAACCTGCCCGAAGATGTCACGGCAGAGGACCTGCGCCACCGTATTCTTACCTCATATGACATCATGCGCGCGAGCCTAACGAAAAAGGCGCAGGCGGCCCTGCCCCCGCGCAAGGATTAGGTCGATGTTTCCCACCCCCATCCAAAACCGCCCGCAAATGGCGCAGATCACCTATCAGGCGCTATTGCCCGTGGCGTTAATTTTGTGGTTGCTACCATTGATCGCGGTGATGTTGTTTTCCATCCGCCCGTTTACGGATTTCACCGCCGGCAATTATTGGGGCTTGCCATCGTCATTCGACATGGTCTCCAATTACGGGCGTGTCTTTTTTGACTCGGACATGCCGCGATACTTGTTAAACTCAGTGCTTATCACTGTGCCCACCGTATTCGGCGCCGTTGCGTTGTCATGTATGACGGGCTTTGCCCTGGGCCTTTATCGGTTTCGCGGCAACCTTTTGATTTTCTTTATGTTCATCGCGGGCAATTTTGTTCCCTTTCAAATCCTTATGGTGCCGGTGCGCGATTTGACGGTGGGCCTGGGGCTGTATGACACAAAACTGGGTCTGGTGTTGTTTCACACCGCCTTTCAAACCGGGTTTTGCACGCTATTCATGCGCAACTTTATCCGCGCCTTACCGTTTGAGTTGGTCGAGGCGGCGCGCGTTGAAGGTGTGGCCGAATGGCGCATTTTCTGGTTTATTGTTCTGCCGCTGATGCGTCCGGCGATTGCCGCGCTTTCGGTATTGATTTTTACCTTTATTTGGAACGATTATTTTTGGGCCGTGGTGCTAACCCAAGGCCCCGGTGCGCAGCCGGTGACGGCGGGCATCACCGCGTTTAATTCACAATTCGTGGCACAATACCATTTGATGAGCGCGGGGTCGATCGTTGCTGCGATCCCGCCTGTGGCGATCTTTTTCCTGCTGCAACGCCATTTCATTGCTGGGCTGACATTGGGGGCTGTGAAATGACCATCAAACTGGCCTTTATTGGGGCGGGATCCACGATTTTTATGAAAAACATCGTGGGTGATATGTTGCATTTCCCCACATTGTCTGACGCCAACATCGCGTTGATGGATATTGACCCCAATCGTTTGGCCGATTCTGCGCTGGTGGCGCGCAAAATGATTGCCACCATGGGCACCAACGCCACAGTCATGACAACGACCGACCGCGCGCGCGCTCTGGATGGTGCCGATTTTGTTATCGCGGCGTTTCAAATCGGTGGGTATCGCCCCGCCACGGTGATAGATTTTGACATTCCCAAAACCTATGGGTTGCGGCAAACAATCGGTGATACCCTAGGCGTGGGTGGCATTATGCGGGGGCTGCGCACCGTGCCGCACCTGTGGGCGTTAGCCGGTGATATGGCGCGCCTATGCCCCGATGCGATGTTGTTGCAATATGTCAACCCGATGGCGATCAACACCTGGGCGTTGGCAGCGCGTTACCCTAACCTGCGTCATGTGGGCCTGTGCCATTCGGTGCAAAACACCGTGGCCGAGCTGGCCCATGATCTGGACCTGGCTGTGGGTGACATCCGCCACCGTGTGGCGGGGATCAACCATGTGGCGTTTTTTTTGGACCTGTCGCATCAGGGCCAATCGCTCTATCCCCGTTTGCGGGCGGGGTATCGCGCGGGGCATTTGCCCAAAACCCCGTTGGAACGGCCCCATTGCCTTAACAAAGTGCGGTATGAGGTGATGGAACATCTGGGTTATTTTTGCACCGAAAGCTCGGAACATTTGGCCGAATATGTGCCGTGGTTCATCAAAGATGGGCGCGATGATTTGATCGCGGCCTTTGGCATCCCGCTTGATGAATACCCCGCGCGGTGTGCGGCACAGATGGCCGATTGGGCCACACAGGCCGCCGCGTTGCGCCACACCGGCACGGTTGAAGTTGCGCAATCGCACGAATTTGCGGCCGCAATCATGAACGCCATGCTGACCAATGTGCCGATCACGATAACCGCGAACCTGCCCAACACTGGCCAAATCCCGCAGCTGCCCCCGGGGGCGGCGGTGGAAACCCCCACGGTGGTCGATGCGAATGGGTGTCAGCCTACGGTTGTGGCGGACATTCCGCCACAGTTGATCGCGTTGATGCGCACGCAAATCAATGTGCAAGAGCTGGTGGTGCGCGCCCTGATGGATGAAAACGTCGATCACATTTACCATGCCGCGTATATGGATCCCCACACCGCCGCCGAACTTGATCTGCGCCAAATCCGCAGTTTGGTAAGCGATCTGTTGGTCGCCCATGGGGATTGGGTGCCACCTTGGGCACGGGGGCGGCGGGCGGCATGATGGCAACTTTTCCCGATCTTGCGGGCCGGTCGGTGTTTATCACCGGTGGCGGGTCTGGCATTGGCGCCGCGTTGACCGAGGCATTTTTGCGCCAAGGGGCCAACGTGGCCTTTGCACAGCGGTCCGAGGCCGGTGCATTTGTTGATTCTATGGCCGATCAAACCGGCAATCGCCCGCTGTTTGTGCCCTGCGATATTACCGATATTCCTGCGTTAAAGGCCGCGCTGGCGACCGCCGCCGCGGCCCACGGCCCGATCACCGCGTTAATCAACAACGCCGCCAACGATCACCGCCACACCACCGAAGAAGTTAGCGAAGAATTTTGGGATTGGGCGCAAGCGATCAACCTAAAGGCATACTTTTTCGCCTGTCAGGCCGTGATTGCGGGGATGCGCGCGGCAGGCGGCGGTGCGATTATCAATGTCTCGTCAATCGCCTACATCATGGGCAACGCGGGCTATCCCGCCTATACCACCGCCAATGGCGGCATCACGGCATTGACCCGCAGCTTGGCGCGCGAATTTGGCCCCGATAACATTCGCGTCAACGCGCTGTTGCCCGGGTGGGTGATGACGCAAAAACAACGCGATCTTTGGGCCACACCGCAGGCTTTGGCCGACCATCTGGATCGGCAATGCCTAAAAACCCATCTTACGCCCCAGGATATAACCGGCGGTGCGTTGTTTTTGGCCTCAGACATCTCAACCATGATGACGGGCCAGGCGTTGGTGATCGACGGCGGTGTGGTGGTGACGGGATGAACGCCAAAGGATTTGCTGATTGGGTCGCGGTGGATTGGGGCACCACGCATCTGCGGGCCTGGGCCATGGCGCACGATGGCACGGTGCAGGCACAGGCCGGATCACAGGATGGCATGGGCCGATTGGCCCGGCATGAATTTGAACCTGCACTTTTGGCGCTAATCGACGATTGGATCGGGCCGCGCCCAACGCCCGTTGTTGCGTGCGGCATGGTGGGCGCGCGGCAAGGGTGGGTTGAGGCCCCCTATACCCCCGTGCCTGTGGCGCCGCACACCTTGCGCCCCGTGCCGGTGCCCCATGTGGGCGACCCGCGGGTGCGATTGTGGATTGTGCCGGGGTTAAGCCAAACAAAACCGCCCGACGTCATGCGCGGCGAAGAAACCCAAATTACCGGTTTTTTGGTGGCACAGCCCACGTTCGACGGGGTGTTGTGCCTGCCTGGCACACACACAAAATGGGTGCGGATCAGCGCGGCCGAGGTGGTTAACTTTCAAACCTACATGACGGGTGAGGTGTTTGACCTTTTGGCCCATCAAAGCGTGCTGCGCCATGACGTGGCCAAAGAGGGCGCGATGGATCACTTGGTTTTTCAGGCGGCCGTGGATGACGCACTGTCGCGCCCCGAACGGATGGCGCAGAGGTTGTTCGCGCTGCGGGCAGGGGCGATTTTGGATGGCACCACCCCTGCCGCCACCCGCGCGCGGCTGTCCGGCACATTGATCGGGGCCGAACTGTCTGCGGCCCGCCCCTATTGGTTGGGGCAGGATGTTGTGGTGGCCGGGGCGCAAGGTTTGGCCCATCTTTATGCGCACGCTTTGCGGGGGCAGGGCGCCCAAACCCAAACCATCGCCGATGATGTGCTCACGCAAACTGGCCTTACACATTTTTATACGTCACAGATACAAGGCGTTTTTTGATATTACCCATCGCCCCCTGATTGCCATTTTGCGTGGCCTACCGCCCCAGGATGCCGCCGCCATTGGGGCCGCGTTGATTGCGGCCGGGATCACGCAGATCGAGGTGCCGTTGAACTCTCCCGATCCGTTCAAAAGTATTGAGGTTTTGACCGCTCAATTCGGGGCGCAGGCGTTGATTGGGGCGGGCACGGTTTTAACAGTGGAGGACGTGCAGGCCGTCGCCGAATGTGGCGGGCGTTTGATTGTGTCGCCAAACATTGATCCGGCGGTTGTGGCAGAAACCAAGCGGCGGGGGCTGCACAGTATGCCGGGCGTTTTGACGCCGTCGGAATGTTTCGCGGCGGTGGGGGCCAGGGCCGATGGGTTGAAAATATTTCCGGCGCACCTGTTGGGGGTTGCGGGGTTAAAGGCCTTGCGTGCCGTGTTGCCCCCGGCGATGCGGGTGTTCATGGTGGGCGGTGTTGGCCCCGAGACATTTGCCGAATGGCTGGCCGCGGGGGCCGATGGGTTTGGGATGGGCACCGCGTTGTATCACCCCGGGGCGGCGGCAGATGATGTGCGCTGCCGGGCACAGCGCATGGTTGCGGCCTATGACACCGCCGCCAAGGGCCCTATGGCATGACGCCCGCCACGGCCACGGTGTTTGATGATCACCCCTGTCTTTTGGGCGAAGGCGCGTTGTGGCACCCGCGGCGAAACTGCCTGTTTTGGTTTGATATTATGGGCAACCGGCTTTTGATGCGTGGGGCGGGTCAGGCGCAGACGACGCAGGGTTGGTCGTTTGATTGCCATGTCTCGGCCGCTGGATGGGTGGATGACACCACCCTGCTGATCGCAAGCGAAACAGATTTGATGCGCTTTGACATTGAAACCGGCGCGACCGTCCCCATGGTGGGGCTAGAGGGCGATACCCCCACCACGCGTTCAAACGATGGGCGGGCGGACCCATGGGGCGGGTTTTGGATTGGCACCATGGGCAAACAGGCCGCGCGCGGGGCCGGCGCGCTGTATCGGTATTATCAGGGCGCGGTGCGGCGGTTGCGCGGCAACATCACGATCCCCAACGCCATATGTTTTGCGCCTGATGGGCAGGTGGCCTATGTCGCCGATACCGCCGAACACATCGTGTGGCGGGTCGCGCTGGACCCTCAGGGGTGGCCCGTGGGCGATTGGCATGTTTGGTTGGACCACCGGCAAAACGGGCGAAACCCCGATGGGGCGGTGGTGGACGCCCAGGGCCGATTTTGGTGCGCCGAGTGGGGCGCGGCGCGGGTGGCGTGTTATGCGCCCGGTGGCGCATTGGTCCACACCATCCCGTTGCCCGTGCCGCAGCCCACCTGTCCGGCGTTTGGAGGCGCGGACCTTACGACGCTATACATCACTACCGCCCGGCAGGGGTTGACGGTGGCGGATATGCAGGCCACGCCCCTATCGGGGCAAACGTTTCAGATTGCTACCCAAACCCAAGGGCAGGCGGAACATCGGGTGATCCTGTGACACCACGCAAACGCACATTAGGCACCTGTTATTACCCCGAACATTGGCCTGAAACTCTTTGGGCCGATGATGCCAAACGCATGGCTGATTTGGGACTGACATGGGTGCGGGTGGGCGAATTCGCTTGGTCCCGTTTGGAACCACAGCCCGGGGTGTGGCAGTTCGATTGGCTGGACCGCGCGATTGCGATGTTGCGCGATCATGGCCTTTTCATCGTGTTGGGCACCCCCACGGCCACGCCCCCGCGGTGGATGCTGGACAAATACCCCGATATGTTGCCGGTGGATGCCGCGGGCCGCACGCGCCGGTTCGGATCGCGGCGGCATTATTGTTTTTCCCACGATGGATACCGGCAAGAGGCCGCGCGCATCGCTGATGTTTTGGCACAACGATACGGCCATATCGTGCAGGCCTGGCAAATTGATAATGAATATGGGTGCCACAACACAACCTACAGTTATTCCAAGGCTGCGCGCGGGGCATTTCGCACCTGGCTGGCACAAGAATACGAGGGCATTGCGGCGCTCAACCACGCATGGGGCAATGTATTTTGGTCGATGGAATACAGCACGTTTGACCAGATTGATTTGCCAAACCTTACGGTCGCCGGGGCCAACCCCGCCCATGTTTTGGATTTCCGGCGGTTTTCGTCCGCCCAAGTGGCGCGGTTCAACGCCGCCCAGGTCGCGGCCATTCGTGCCCATTCCCCCGCCCCGATTAGCCACAATTATATGGGCCGCAGCACCGATTTTGACCATGTTGTTTTGGCACGCCAAATGGACATCGCCACGTGGGATAGTTACCCCCTAGGGTTTTTGGAAGATCGGCTTGAAACCACCGCCGCCCATAAACGCGCCTATGCCCGCCAGGGTGATCCGGATTTTCAGGCGTTTCATCACGATCTTTATCGCGGTATGGCGGGGCAGGGCCGGTGGTGGGTGATGGAACAACAACCCGGCCCCGTCAACTGGGCCCCTCACAACCCCGCGCCGTTGCCCGGGATGGTGCGATTATGGACGTGGGAGGCCTTTGCCCACGGTGCCGAATGCGTCAGCTATTTTCGGTGGCGCCAGGCGCCGTTTGGCCAAGAACAATACCACGCAGGCCTGCTGCGCCCCGATCATGGTGTGACACCAGGGTTGACCGAGGCCGCCCACGTGGCCCGTGAGATGGCAACGATGCCCGATGTCGAACACACACAGGCCCCTGTGGCATTGGTGTTTGATTATCCGTCTGCCTGGGGGTGGGATATTCAACCCCAAGGCGCGGGTTGCGATTATTTTCGTTTGGTGTTTGATTTCTACTGCGGCTTGCGAAAACTGGGCCTGTCGATTGATATTATCCCGGCTGAGGCCGCGGCGTTGACGGGGTACAAAATTGTTCTGGTGCCAGGTGTGCTTCGCCTGTCGCCGGCGTTTATCGCCACGCTGGCGCAAACACAGGCGCAGGTGATCCTGGGGCCACGCACCAATGCGAACGCGCCCACGTTTCAGATACCTGTGCCGTTGCCCCCGGCGATCCCGGGGTGTGATGTGCGTGTTACGCATGTTGAAACACTACGCCCTGATATGCCGGTCGCGGTGGCGGGCGGCGGGCATGTGATGTTTTGGTATGAGCATTTGGATGGTCGCGTGCAGGTGATCGACCAAGATGATACGGGTGCCCCGATCATGGTGCGGGCGGGCCATTTGCATTACCTGGGCGGATGGCCCGATGCGGCCTATCTAACGCGCATTCTAATGCGCCTGACGCAACAGGCGGGTGTAAAAACCTACACGTTGCCTTCGGGCGTGCGGATGCGCGAAACGGGTAAAACGCGATTTATTTTTAACCACACAAAAACGCCCGTGTGTTTTAACGGCACAACAATGCACCCCGCAGGGGTGTTTTGGGAAAGATTACAATAAATTATTTCCTAATCTTAGGGTGATTACAGCCTAAGATCACGAATCCCGCCGCAATATTGCCGGATGTAAAAAAAGCCCACGGCGTGCATCGGTGCGGTTATTGTGTTGTTTGAGGTGGCCCTCAAACCCACAAAGGCTTAATGCCCCAAAATTTGGCTAAGAAACAGTTTCGTGCGATCGGATTTTGGGTTCGAGAAAAATTCCTGTGGTTCGTTTTCTTCGACAATCTGGCCTTCGTCCATGAAAATCACGCGGTCGGCCACCTGTCGCGCGAAGCCCATTTCATGGGTGACGCACAACATTGTCATGCCTTCTTCGGCCAGTTGGATCATCGTGTCTAAAACTTCCTTTATCATTTCTGGATCAAGCGCCGAGGTCGGTTCATCAAACAACATAATGCGCGGGCGCATGCACAACGATCGGGCGATGGCCACGCGCTGTTGTTGGCCGCCCGACAGTTGACCGGGGTATTTGTATGCTTGATCGGGGATTTTTACTTTTTCCAGAAAATGCATCGCGGTTTCTTCGGCCTCTCTTCGGGCGGTTTTGCGCACCCAAATTGGCGCCAACGTGCAGTTTTCCAAAATGGTTAGGTGTGGAAACAGATTGAAATGTTGAAAAACCATTCCAACCTCGGATCTGATTTTATCAATGTTTTTAATGTCGTGGGACAATAATGTGCCGTCAACGACGATTGATCCTTTTTGATGATCTTCTAACGCATTGATGCACCGGATTAGCGTCGATTTCCCAGACCCCGAAGGCCCGGCAATGACAATCCGCTCGCCCTGGTGCACAGTCAGGTCAATGTCGCGTAGCACGTGAAATGTGCCAAACCATTTGTTCATCCCCTGAATTTCAACGGCAATTTCACCGGACCGTTCAATGTGCGAACGGCCTGCATCACCGTTTTTCATAGGGGACGGCGTTTGCGTTCCAACCATTGCGTCATTCATGGTGCATTCCTTTAGTGATGGTCGGTGCTTAGTTTGCGTTCAAGGTATTGAGAATACTGAGACATTGAATAACAGCATACGAAAAAACATAACCCAATAAAAATGAACAATTCCCAATAAACGCCATTCCATTCGATACTGGCCCGAACGGCGGAGGCAACATTAAGGGGGTCAAACAACCCAATAAACAACAATAACGTGGTATCTTTGAACAATCCTATAAACGTGCTAACAATACCCGGGATTGAGATTTTCAAAGCCTGCGGCAAGATGATAAGCCGCATGGATTGTCCATACGTTAACCCCAAACTATCGGCACCTTCATATTGGCCACGGGGTAGGGCCGCCAAGCCGCCGCGAATAACCTCGGCGATATAAGCCGATGAAAACAGGGTCACCATAATGACAACCCGCATTATAATATCAAATTCCGTGCCCGGCGGCAAGAAATAATTCAAAAGCAAATAAGCCGTGAAAAGCCAAACAATCAATGGCACCCCGCGAATAACCTCAATAAAAAAAACGGTGCTCGCGTTGATGATAAACATATTGGATTGACGCCCCAGCGCCAAAGCAATGCCCAACGGTAGCGATAGAATGATACCGGATATGCCAACAACAAATGATAACATGAACCCGCCGAAATTATCGGATGCCACAGAGACCAAACCAATGGGCACAAGCGTGTTAAGCGATGTGGCCAAGGCACCTGCGGCAAATATCCAATACAGGATCGGTGCTACAATAGCGGCAATCGTGGCAATCAACGTTCCCATACTATCCGAACCATAGGTTAAAATGGCCCATCCAATTACAAAGCCAAACAAAACAACGATCGGCCCCCACAATGTGCCCCCCCATAAAAGAAAGAAAATGATGAATGGGGATAATGCCGTGAACCACAGTATCGACCGTGGCAATGTATTGAATAGAACCGGCGTAACGGCGGTAAGAAAAACGATCAACGCCATAATGGGGCGCCAATACAACTCTTGCGGATAAAATCCGAACAAGAGTTGATGCCAACGCTCCCCCAAAACCGCCCAACACGCGGCCGAAACACCGTCACCATACAGATTGTCACGAATTGTGCGGCATTCGGTTAACGACCCCGCATCCCAAATACCGCGGACCATCCACGGCAAAATATGCGACAAGACCGCATAAATTAGGAACAAAGAGGCAAGGGTTAGGGCCGCATTCACCCACGATGAAAACAAATTTTCCCGCAGCCATTTCATAAGGCCCTGTTGGCTTGGCGGGGGGGATGCCTGGGGCAACATTTCCGTGCGCACATACGCGGGTGATTTTGGGGCGGTCATCCTAACGCTCCTTCAATTTTACGGACGAATTGTAAACATTCATCGCCCCTGAAATGATGAGAGAAGTCACAAGATAAAAAATCCCTAACAAAAGCATGCCTTCAAGTTCGCGCCCTGTTTGGTTGACTGTGATCCCCCCTAGGGTAGATCGGGCATCCATGTATCCCACGGCAATGCCCAATGATGAATTTTTCGTCAGATTCAAAAACTGCGAAATCAATGGTGGGATAATAACCCGCAACGCTTGGGGTAGGATGATAAGGTTCATGGTGCGACTTGGGCGCAGGCCCAAGGCATGTGCGGCCTCGGTCTGACCTTTTGAGACGGCAAGAATACCTGCCCGCACGATTTCGGCAATAAAGGCGCCCGTATAAAGCGATAGCGCGAACCAAAGGGCAATCAATGGATTGCGAAGCTGTATCCCCCCCGAAAAATTGAATCCGCCCAATGTTGGATAATCAAGTGTGACGGGTCGCCCAAGGACGAAATACACCAACAACGTGGGTAAAACCAAAATCGCGATGGATACCGATAAAACCGGCAACTGTTCACCCGTTTTAATTTGTGTGTGTCTGGCATGGCGCCGATAGGCCCATATGCCGACAAGCGATAAAATAAAAACAAAACCCAGGATCAGCGCCCCATCCCCCCACACTGGCGCGGGGATAAAAATGCCACGGTTTGTGATGGCGACACTGTCGAAAAGAATCATTGATGCCTCGGCGTCCGGGCCACGAAAATCGCGCGGTTGCGGGGTGGCCTCGGTCATGACGGCGAAGATGATGACGATCCACAACAACAAGGGAATGTTGCGAAACCCCTCCACATAAACGGCCATAAGACGGGCAACCAACCAATTTTTAGAAAGGCGCAGGAAACCGGCAAAAATGCCTAGGATCGTTGCGGTGATGCAGCCCAGAAATGCAACCAAAAGCGTGTTAAGGATGCCCACAAGTGCCGCGCGGCCGTGGGTTGAATCGCTGGTATATTCAACCAAACGCTGATTTATGTCATATCCGGCGCGGTTGCCCAGAAACCCAAAATCAATGTCTTTTCCCAATGCGTTCAAATTATAAACTGTGTTCCCTGCAATTTCCCAGAGACCCAACATGATAAGGATAAACGCAACGACCTGAATTGTGAGTGATCGGTAACGTGTGTCATAGATCAACTGGCTAAGGCGAAACACTTCGGGTGGCGTTTCAGATATGGCTGCCATAAATGTTTTCCTTGGTTCAGGGTGCGTTAAGGGCGGGCCCGTGTGCAGCAAATTCTACGAAAAGATGCGAAAAATCTGGGGGTCATATAACCCTATAGCCGGATGGAAAAAGGGCGCGGGTATGTGTATGCCCGCGCCCCGTTTTAATTTGCCTTACCGGAATGGTGGCGAATACAGCAATCCACCATTGGTCCATTGGTCATTGAGACCGCGGGCCAGACCAATCGGTGTTTCAACGCCGATGTTGCTTTCAAAAATTTCGCCATAATTGCCGCCCGCCGCAATCGCGTGGACCGCCCAATCGGCGTCAAGACCCAACATCGCGCCCAATTCGCCCTCAGACCCTAACAAACGGTTGATTTCTGGGTTGTTGGTGCCGGCCGCCATTTCGGATAAATTTTCCGAGGTCACGCCCAATTCTTCGGCCGAGATCAGCGCATTCAATGTCCACCGCACGATGTCGCCCCATTGGTTGTCGCCGTGCCGGACAAGCGGGCCAAGTGGTTCTTTTGATACGATTTCGGGCAAAATAACATGCGCATCGGGGTCTTCAAACGTGGCGCGCGTGGCGGCCAAACCGGATGCATCGGTCGTAAATACGTCGCATGCCTCTGCCAGGTATTGTTGTTGGGCCTCGGCAACGGTTTCGATCGGAACTGGTTCATAGTTCATGTTGTTTGAGGAAAAGAAATCGGCCAGGTTCAATTCGGTTGTCGTGCCGGTTTGGATGCACACAGTTGCACCATCAAGTTCCAGCGCCGATGAAACGCCCAAATCCTGCGGCACCATAAACCCTTGCCCATCGTAATAATTCACACCGGCAAATTCGAGGTTCAAATCCACATCACGGCTGAACGTCCAGGTCGTGTTGCGCGACAGCATGTCAATTTCACCCGACGACAATGCGGTGAACCGCACCTGATTGGTCACGGGCACAAATTCGACCGCGGTTGGATCGCCAAATACGGCGGCGGCAACGGCGCGGCACACGGCCACATCGAACCCTTGCCATTCGCCGTCTGCATCGGGTGCGGAAAACCCGGCCAAACCGGTGGATACACCACAATTCAGGTGGCCGCGTTCGCGCACCTCGTCAAGTGTTTGCGCAGACGCAAAACCGGCGGTCAGACCGGCCATGGCAAGTGCACCAAAAAATACGGATTTTTTCATGTTGACCTCTTTTTAATGGACCGCCCCCCACAGTCGTTTTGGGAAGTCCGATTGGCAAAACAGTAATGGGTGAACAACCACAGATTGCTCACATTCCATAATGTGCGCAAATCCATCGCGTTTGGTCAAGGTTATGCAGCATGTTTTTGAAACGGCACCCTAAATATTTTGCCTATTTATTAGGCAAAAGCCCAAAATTTCACCACTTTAGCAATATTTTGGGATGCTCAAGCGCCTTGATCGGGGTTTGACAGCCGAAAAAATCGACAGGCCGTTACAAATTGAGCTTTGCGCGCGCGCATTGCGGTCTCTGCCTCTGTGTCATTGCCCCAATGTTCGATTTGATATTCTTCATCGATTCGGGATAAATCAAAGGCTACATCGGGCGTTAACCGCCCGTGTGCGGCGGCTAATCCTAGAATCAAAGAGCCCGCCACCATGACCATATCGCGCAGCGCGGCCAACGGAAATGTATCGGTTTTATCAATCTGTGCATGTAAATTGCGGATCGCGTTTGGTGGTTGTGTGATGGGTTGCACGCCCGTTGTGGGCAAAAGTTGGGCGTCAAATGCGCCCGCGGCCCATGTTAATATGGGATCCCACCCGGTTATTTGCCGTTGGGATAATTCCGGCGGATACGCGGCGCGATAACACAAAAGATCCGTTTCGCCATAGGCTGCCAATTTGGCCGCTACCTCTGCACGGTTTGGGACAATGTGATCGATGGCGATGGTAACCAAACGGGTAATGGGCATGGTGGCGGGGGCGATGGTATCGGCCTGCGCGGCCCATTCGGCGGCCATTGCATCCGCCATCGCGCGGTTTGGTAATGCCGCCAATGTTTTGCCAGGGGTGTGCACGGGGCGCCCATCAAGATGCACCTGATACCCATCGCCCACGTTGGCAACCTTAACGTCGGTCCAAAACCGTTTTGCCGCCCATGTTTTTATCATGGCATCGTGGCAAACGGGTTTTCGGGAGCATCTGTGGGTTGCCATGCAAACGTATTCCAGGTGCGCTGCATATGATCGGGCAGGGCGGCGGTCAACGACAGGGTCGCCCCCGTTACGGGGTGGGGTAGGATCAATGATCGCGCATGTAGATGTAAATTGCGGCTGACATCCCCACCCAGATGTGCGCCCCAGCCGTTGCCCGGGTTATCCTGTCCCGAACCGCCGTATTTGCCATCCCCTACAATGGGATGGCCCAGGGCCGCCATGTGCGCCCGCAACTGATGCGTGCGCCCTGTGATCGGGCTTAGCGCGCACCATGACACCCGCGTGCCCATTGCCGATAACACGATGTAATCTGTGACGGCACGCTTTGCCCCTGGTGTGGTTGCAACGGCATCATAGGGCACAATGCGCATTTTTTCGCCTGCGCCGGATGCGCCATGCGCCGCTGCTTTGATCAGGCCCAGGCGGATTGTGCCGGCGCGCGGTTTCGGCACACCGGCCACGGCGGCCCAATAGATTTTGCGCGTGGTGCGTGCCCTGAATGTGGTGGTCAACGCTTGGGCAATGCGTCGATTGCGCGCCAAAAGCAAAACGCCCGATGTATCTTTGTCTAACCGGTGAACCAGGCGCGGTTTTTCCTGAGCGCCGTATCGCAAGGCGGCGGCCAATCCATCAATGTGCAGCCGTTGTTTTGATCCGCCCTGCGTTGGTATGCCGGGCGGTTTGTTCAACGCGATCAGATGATCGTCCTTAAAAATCACCGCTCGCCGGATCATGGCGATGTGTTCATCGGTGATCTGCGCCTCTTTCAGTGGATCGGTGGGCAAAGACGCCGGTCTATCTGGCAGGGGCGGCACCCGCACGGATTGCCCACTGGTAAGTCGCGTTGCCGCCTTGACCCGCCCACCATCGACGCGAATTTCACCTTTGCGGCACATCCGTTCAACGCGACCTTGCGTTACATCCGGAAACCGCCGCCGAAACCACCGGTCCAGCCGTTGGTCCGCCTCATCCGCCGTTATGGTAAGGATTTGCGCGCCTGTCATGGGAATAAAGTCATGCTAAGACCCCGCGCCCCAAAACCATTCCCGCCATTAGCCCACCAATGGATAACCCAACCGACGCCGCAATGTACAGTGCCGCGTGCCCAACATCGCCCCGTTCGTAAAGTGTAACAGCCTCTAAAGAAAAGGCAGAAAAGGTTGTGAACCCGCCCAACACGCCGGTCATCACCAAAGGCGACAAATGGCCAAGCCCCCTGTGCGCCGCGATGACAGCAAACACCCCCATCAAAAATGATCCAACCACATTTACCGTCA